>NZ_JAHBCZ010000024.1:0-72649 GCF_019956035.1 Pseudomonas sp. A-RE-22 | reverse complement strand
TACACACCGGGTTTGCGGCGGGCGATACCTTCGACGGTATTGAAGCATTCCGTGGTTCAGTATCCAGCGACACCTTCTTTGCCAGCGCGACTGCCGATAATCTCGATGGGTATACGGGCACCGACACGCTCTCTTACTCGCAGTCGGAACAAAGCGTCAACATCACCATGACGTCCGCCACTGCGGGGACGGGGCTGGGCGGCGATGCCCAAGGCGATACGTTCACTAGCTTCGAGACCATCAGGGGCTCGGACTTCGACGATGTCTTCACCACTGCAGTGGGTACTACCGAGTTCTATGGCGGTGCGGGTAACGACGTGTACGTCATCAACGGCACTGCCAGCCAGCTCGTGCGGGAATTTGCCGGTGGCGGTGACGATGAGGTGCGTACCAATCAGGCCAGCGTGACCCTGGCCACGGAGGTTGAACGCCTGACGTTCACCGGCACGGGTAATTTCCGCGGTAATGGCAACGCCTCGGACAACATCATTACCAGTGGTGCGGGTAACGATATTTTGATCGGTGGCAATGGTGCGGACCAATTGATTGGCGGTGCCGGCGTTGACACTGTCAGTTACGAGGACGCGAGCGCCGTAACGCTGAACCTTAAAACCGGTGTACACACCGGGTTTGCAAAGGGCGATACATTCGACGGCATCGAAGCCTACCGGGGCTCGACAATCGACGACACGTTTTACGCGAGCGCCGCAGCCGACAGCCTGGATGGCTACACCGGTACCGATATGCTCTCTTACTCGCAGTCGGAACAGGGCATCAATATCACCATGACGTCCGCCACGGCGGGGACTGGGCTGGGCGGCGATGCCCAAGGCGATACCTTCACTGGCTTCGAGAGAATTACCGGTTCGAACTACGAAGACGTATTCACCACGGCCGTGGGCACTAACGAGTTTTATGGTGGTGCGGGTAACGACGTCTACATCATCAACGGCACTGCCAGCCAGTTCGTGCGCGAGTTTGCCGGTGGCGGTGACGATGAGGTGCGCACCAATCAGGCCAACGTGACCCTGACCACGGAAGTCGAGCGCCTGACCTATACCGGCACAGGCAATTTCATCGGTCGCGGCAACGCCTCGGACAACATCATCATTGGCGGCGCGGGTAACGATACCCTGTTCGGTGGCGCTGGTGCGGACCAACTCATCGGTGGCGCGGGAACCGATACAGTCAGCTACGCTGACAGCGGTGCGAGCGTGACCATCAACATCCAAACGGGCATTCACACAGGCATCGCCGCAGGTGACACCTATAGCAGCATCGAAGCGATTACCGGTTCCAACTTCAGTGACGTCTTTGTCGGTGATGCGGGCGCCAACATCTTCAACGGCGGCACCGGCCTGGACTTGTTGAGCTTCGCCAGTGAGAGCTCAGGCATCACGCTGGATCTGAGTGCGCCGCTGGTGACGGGGGTCGCGGCAGGTGATAGCTATACCTCCATTGAGATTTTCCAGGGAACTGCCCAGGCCGATACCTTCACTGGTAGTACGGGGGCTGCGGAAAACTTCATCGGTGGTGCTGGCGCCGACACGCTCAATGGTTTGGGCCGTGGTGATGGTGCCTGGTACCTGACCAGCAGCGATGGGGTGCAGATCGACCTGCTCGCGGGAACTGCGTCGGGCGGTGATGCGCAAGGCGACGTGCTGGCCAATATCGATAATCTGATTGGCTCGCAATTCAACGACACGCTGACGGGCAACGCCTACTTGAA
The DNA here is from genome assembly GCF_019956035.1 of Pseudomonas sp. A-RE-22. Taxonomy (NCBI): domain Bacteria; kingdom Pseudomonadati; phylum Pseudomonadota; class Gammaproteobacteria; order Pseudomonadales; family Pseudomonadaceae; genus Pseudomonas; species Pseudomonas sp. A-RE-22. The sequence goes on along the minus strand of NZ_JAHBCZ010000024.1, from coordinate 70,920 downwards.
CAAGCTGGAAGGTGGGGCGGGTAACGACTTGCTCTATGGCGGCGATGGCGATGACTTTATCTATGGCGGCACCGTCACGGATATCAGCACCCTTGCATTGACGCCTTCCACGGGCACCCAGGCCGATACGCTGTATGGCGGCAATGGCAATGACACCATGTCCAGCAGTGGCAACGACGCGGGCAGTGTGCTTTACGGCGAGGCTGGCAGTGATACGTTGACTGTCTCCTCCGGTATTGCCTATGGCGGCGATGGCAACGACATTCTGACGGGAGCTGGCTACGCCTATGAACTTCATGGCGGCGCAGGTTTTGATACTTTCAATATGAATGCGTCTGGCGATGCCTATGGCGGGGAAGGTGGGGATGCCTACATCGTCAACTCCAAAAGCATGGTCGCCATTGAAGACACCGGGACGACAGGTGTCGACACTGTCAGGCTGAAGAATATCCAGAGCGTCAATGAGGTGCAGGTTATCAAGACTGATGCAGGTGCCTACATCTTCAACGTTGCCGATTACCAGAGCGGCAACCTGGACTCCGGTGTTTTCCTGAAGGACTGGTATGCAGGAAGCAACACTATCGAGACGTTCTTCACCAATAACGGTGACTCTTTCACCCTTCCGGTCTAAGCGCCATCTGGCCACCGCAGCATCCGTGGCTTTCCAGCGGATGTTGCGTTGAGATAAACGCAAACGGCAAAGCCACAACCCAGGCTTTGCCGTTTTTTTTAGCGAGCTTTTCCCTACACAAAAGAAAACCCCCGATAAACCAGCGGTCTATCGGGGGGTTCTTTCAGTAGGCGCCTTTACGCGCCCACTCGCTCAGCTTATTGGCAAGCTTCGCAATCCGGCTCGTCGATCGCGCAGGCTTTTGGCACTGGCGCAGGACCTGCTGGAGCAGCCAGGACCGAATCGTCACCATGGTTGCCGCCGCTGGAAACAGCGTTCAGCTTGCCGGTGTTGATGGTCGACTTCTCGGTGCTGGTGGCGGCCAGGGCACGGAGGTAGTAGGTGGTTTTCAGGCCACGGTACCAAGCCATGCGGTAGGTCACGTCCAGCTTCTTGCCCGAAGCGCCGGCGATGTACAGGTTCAGCGATTGAGCCTGGTCGATCCACTTCTGGCGACGGCTGGCGGCGTCGACGATCCACTTGGTGTCCACTTCGAAGGCCGTTGCGTAGAGCTCTTTGAGCTCTTGCGGGATGCGTTCGATCTGTTGTACCGAACCGTCGTAGTACTTCAGGTCGTTGATCATGACCGAGTCCCACAGGCCACGGGCCTTGAGGTCACGAACCAGGTACGGGTTGATCACGGTGAACTCGCCCGACAGGTTCGATTTCACATACAGGTTCTGGTAGGTCGGTTCGATCGACTGCGACACGCCGGTGATGTTGGCGATGGTGGCGGTCGGTGCGATGGCCATGATGTTGGAGTTACGGATGCCTTTCTGCACACGGGCGCGAACCGGTGCCCAGTCCAGGGATTCGTTCAGGTCAACGTCGATGTACTTCTGGCCACGCTGGGCGATCAGGATCTGTTGCGAGTCCAGCGGCAGGATGCCCTGGGACCACAGCGAACCCTGGAACGTCTCGTAGGCGCCACGCTCGTCGGCCAGGTCGCAGGAGGCCTGGATCGCGTAGTAGCTGACCGCTTCCATGGACTTGTCGGCGAACTCGACCGCGGCATCGGAACCGTACGGGATGTGCTGCAGGTACAAGGCGTCCTGGAAGCCCATGATGCCCAGGCCGACCGGACGGTGCTTGAAGTTGGAGTTCTTCGCCTGTGGCACCGAGTAGTAGTTGATGTCGATCACGTTGTCGAGCATGCGCACGGCGGTGTTCACGGTGCGCTGCAGCTTGGCGGTGTCCAGCTTGCCGTCGACGATGTGGTTCGGCAGGTTGATCGAGCCCAGGTTGCAGACCGCGATCTCATCCTTGTTGGTGTTCAGGGTGATCTCGGTGCACAGGTTCGAGCTGTGGACCACGCCCACGTGTTGCTGCGGGCTGCGCAGGTTGCACGGGTCCTTGAAGGTCAGCCATGGGTGGCCGGTTTCGAACAGCATCGAGAGCATCTTGCGCCACAGGTCTTTGGCCTGGACGACTTTGAACAGCTTGATCTTGTTGTACTCGGTCAGGGCTTCGTAGTACTCGTAGCGCTCTTCGAAAGCCTTGCCGGTCAGGTCGTGCAGGTCCGGTACTTCGGATGGCGAGAACAGGGTCCACTTGCCGTCATCGAAGACGCGCTTCATGAACAGGTCAGGGATCCAGTTGGCGGTGTTCATGTCGTGGGTACGACGACGGTCATCACCGGTGTTCTTGCGCAGCTCGATGAACTCTTCGATGTCCATGTGCCAGGTTTCCAGGTAGGCACAGACCGCGCCCTTGCGCTTGCCGCCCTGGTTGACCGCGACCGCGGTGTCGTTGACCACTTTGAGGAACGGCACGACGCCCTGGGATTTGCCGTTGGTGCCCTTGATGTACGAGCCCAATGCGCGAACCGGGGTCCAGTCGTTGCCCAGGCCGCCGGCGAATTTCGACAGCATGGCGTTGTCGTGGATGGCGCCGTAGATGCCCGACAGGTCGTCCGGCACGGTGGTCAGGTAGCAGCTCGACAGCTGTGGACGCAGGGTACCTGCGTTGAACAGGGTCGGGGTCGAGGCCATGTAGTCGAAGGACGACAACAGGTTGTAGAACTCGATCGCACGGTCTTCACGCTGCTTCTCTTCGATTGCCAGGCCCATGGCCACGCGCATGAAGAAGATCTGCGGCAGTTCGAAACGCACGCCGTCCTTGTGGATGAAGTAACGGTCGTACAGGGTTTGCAGGCCCAGGTAGGTGAACTGCTGGTCGCGCTCGTGGTTGATCGCCTTGCCGAGTTTTTCCAGGTCGAATTCAGCCAGGACCGGGTTCAGCAATTCGAACTCGATACCCTTGGCAACATAAGCTGGCAACGCCTTGGCGTACAGGTCGACCATTTCGTGGTGGGTCGCGCTCTCGGCGACTTCCAGGAAGCTCAGGCCTTCGGCACGCAGGGTGTCCATCAGCAGGCGGGCGGTCACGAAGGAGTAGTTCGGCTCGCGTTCCACCAGGGTCCGTGCGGTCATCACCAGCGCGGTGTTGACGTCCTTGAGAGCAACGCCGTCATAGAGGTTCTTCAGGGTTTCGCGCTGGATCAGGTCGCCATCGACTTCTTCCAGGCCTTCGCAGGCCTCGGTGACGATGGTGTTCAGGCGACCCATGTCCAGCGGCGCCAGGCTGCCGTCGGCGCGGGCGATGCGGATCGAAGGGTGGGCCTGGACCGGTGCGTCGGCCGGGGAACGGGTAGCACGCTCCTTGGCGCGGGAGTCACGGTAGATCACGTAGTCGCGGGCCACTTTCTGCTCGCCGGCACGCATCAGGGCCAGTTCGACCTGGTCCTGGATTTCTTCGATGTGGATGGTGCCGCCCGAGGGCATGCGACGCTTGAAGGTCGCGGTGACCTGTTCGGTCAGGCGGGCCACGGTGTCATGGATTCGCGACGAAGCGGCAGCGGTGCCACCTTCAACTGCGAGAAACGCTTTGGTGATGGCGACGGTAATCTTGTCATCGGTGTAAGGAACGACAGTGCCGTTACGCTTGATCACACGCAGTTGGCCCGGCGCGGTGGCGGACAGATCCGGGTTCGAATCGGCGGCCAGCGGCGCGGTGCCCTGCGGGTTCTCGCGAGTTGTGTCGGTGTGCATGGGTGTCTCCACGTTCTCTATGTTTGTTTGGGCACCATCACGGTGCCCACCGTTCCGTCCTGAAGCACTACAACCGACTGGCGCCGGGCATAACAACTTCGGGACAGTAGGAAGCAGACGTTTAATGCCGCTTCCATCCGAAGTTCTCAGGTTGCGAGCGGGGCTCGAAACCGGCTTGCCGGGGTGGCAGCAATTGACTGCAACACCCGTACCGTTTCGGTCGTTTTCGACCTGGAAACAGTTGCCATCCGCAGGGGCGGTCTGGGCTTGGGGAAATGCGGTGTTTCAGTTGGACAGAAGCAAGAAAAGCGCTTGAATTCTCTGCCCGACTTGTGTTTGGTTTTTGGCCTGAAACCCTACATGTAGGGTTTTTTACGCGGCGGGCTACAAGATAATGCGTTTTCGGGGGGTATGCAACGTACTACCTGTGGATAAGCCTGTGCGTAATTTGTGTGCGAATCGTGGAACGGCTCTGTAGGCCGCGACCTAGCTGGAGTGGACCTTTTTTCATCGGTTTCGACGATCCGAAAACAGCTCGGTGATTTTTGCGGGCGCGGACATTACCACATAAAACCCAGTCGATCGAAACGCATTTGTCCGCTTGTTTTCTGCGCAGGTGACGTTTATACAATCGGCCCATGCATGGGCGTGTTTATCCTCCTTTAACATGACAAAAAGACGGGAGTTGCGCAGGACCCAACCTGTGGGAGCGAGCTTGCTCGCGATAGCGTCGGTTCAGCCGTACCAAGGGTGCCTGACACACCGCCATCGCGAGCAAGCTCGCTCCCACAGGGTTCGCCTTGTCAGTGATATTGGCGACACGCCTTTCCTTATTTAGCTAATCAGCCAAAAGGTCCCTCAGTGGAACAAGAAGCCTGGCAGGTATTGATCGTCGAGGATGACCAGCGTCTGGCCGAGTTGACCCGGGAGTACCTCGAAAGCAACGGACTGCGCGTTGCCATCGAAGGCGACGGCGCGGTGGCGGCGGCGCGGATCATTGCCGAGCAGCCGGACCTGGTGGTCCTCGACCTGATGCTGCCCGGCGAAGACGGCCTGAGCATCTGTCGCAAGGTGCGCGGGCACTATGACGGGCCGATCCTGATGCTCACCGCCCGCACCGACGACACCGATCAGATCCAGGGCCTGGACCTGGGCGCCGATGATTACGTCTGCAAGCCGGTTCGCCCGCGTTTGCTCTTGGCGCGGATCCAGGCCTTGCTGCGGCGCAGCGAACCGGAGCCGAGCGTCGCGCAGAAGCAGCGACGCCTGCAATTCGGCCCGCTGGTGGTCGACGACGCCCTGCGCGAAGCCTGGTTGCAGGGCAACGGTATCGAGCTGACCAGCGCCGAATTCGACCTGCTGTGGCTGCTGGTGTCCAATGCCGGGCGCATCCTGTCCCGGGAAGAAATCTTCACCGCCTTGCGCGGCATCGGTTATGACGGCCAGGACCGCTCCATCGACGTGCGCATTTCACGCATCCGCCCCAAGATCGGCGACGACCCGGACCATCCACGGCTGATCAAGACCATTCGCAGCAAAGGCTACCTGTTCGTTCCTGAAGCCTGCGTAGACCTGGCACCGTGAATTCGATCTTCCTGCGTATTTATGGCGGCATGTGTGCGGCACTGGTGCTGGTGGCGGTCCTCGGTGTGCTGGCCCTGCATCTGCTCAACCAGACCCGCAGCGAGCAATACCGCGAGCGGCTGGCCCACGGCACGTTTTCGTTGATGGCCGACAACCTGCGGCCGATGAACGACACCGAACGGCGCCGGGCGTTGCTGGTGTGGGAGCGTCTGCTGGGCATTCCCCTGGCGTTGCAGACTTTCCCCCAGACCGACCTCGACCTCGGGCAGCGCACCCGGGTAATGCGCGGCCAGGCATTGGTGGAGCAGACCGGGCCGCACGCGGCAAAAGTCTATCGGCTGATCAATGATGCCGAGCAACTGATGTTGGTGGGGGAAGTCCAGCAGATCAGCGAACAACTGGCCCGCGCGACCATCTATCTGTTGGCCGACGAGCTGGTGCGTTATCCGGTGGCCGAACAGCCCAAACGGCTGGCGCAACTGGCGCAGGAAAAAGGTTTTGGTTTCGATCTGCGACTCATGACCACTGAGCAGGCGGACATGGACGACGACCAGCGCCGTCGTGTGTCCGAGGGCGATACGGTGATGGCGTTGGGCAAGGGCGGCGACTCCATCCGGGTCTTCGCCGGCATGGTCGGCACGCCGTGGGTGCTGGAGATCGGCCCGCTGTACCAGATGAACCCTTATCCGCCGCAATGGCTGGTGCTGATCGCGGCGCTGGGCTTGAGTCTGATCGGCTTGATCGTCTACCTGTTGGTGCGCCAATTGGAGCGGCGCTTGCGTGGCCTGGAGTCGGCCGCCACCCATATCGCCCAGGGCAGCCTGGAAACCCGGGTGCCGGCCCGAGGCGCCGACTCGGTGGGACGATTGGCCGCTGCGTTCAATGGCATGGCCGAGCACCTGCAGCAACTGTTGGCGATCCAGCGAGAGCTGGTGCGGGCGGTGTCCCACGAATTGCGTACCCCGGTGGCGCGCCTGCGCTTCGGCCTGGAAATGCTCGGCAGCGCCACCACGCCCCAGGCTCGGGACAAATACCTGGCGGGCATGGACCACGACATTGAAGACCTGGATCGGTTGGTGGACGAAATGCTCACCTATGCGCGGCTGGAACAGGGGTCACCGGCCCTGAATTTCCAGCGGGTGGACCTGGATGCGCTGGTCAATCAAGTGATCGATGAACTGGGGCCGTTGCGGGTGGGGATCACGGTCGAGCGCGGTTTATGCCTGTCGGCCGCCGATTGCGACGGCGCCTGGGTCGAGGCCGAGCCACGCTTTCTGCATCGCGCCCTGCAGAACCTGGTGGGTAACGCCATGCGCCACGCCAGCTCCCGGGTCACCGTCAGCTACCAGGTGGGCCAGTTGCGCTGCCGGGTGGATGTGGAAGACGACGGGCCCGGCGTGCCGGAAGCGGCATGGGAGCGGATTTTCAAACCTTTCCTGCGCCTGGACGACAGCCGCGCCCGGGCGTCAGGCGGCCATGGGCTGGGGCTGTCGATCGTGCGGCGGATCATCCACTGGCATGACGGCCGGGCGCTGATCGGCAAGAGCAAGAGCCTGGGCGGGGCTTGTTTCAGCTTGAGTTGGCCGAGGCATCAGGACAGGTCTTGATGGGGGTGGTGCCTGATCGACCGCCATCGCGGGCAAGGCTTGCCCACGATGAGGCCCTCCCAAACACCCAAGATCTCAGGCCCTGATCCCCACCAGACTCAACAACTGCCCATCCTTCACCCCAAACTGCGCCTGCAGCTCACTGCCATGGCGCCACTCGGTCGACAGGTCCGTCAGCAGGCGCAGGCGCACCTGCCCATCGTGTGTCCAATCCAGCACCTCGGCATGCTCGAAATAAAAGCGCTGCCTGACGATGGGGTACAGCGCCTTGAACAGGCTTTCCTTCACGGAAAAGGTCAGGGTCACCAGCAAGGCCCGGTCATCGCGGGCGAGCTTGGTCATGCGTTGCAGCTCTGGCGAGGTGAGGATTTCACCGGCCAGGCGTTCGGCGCGCTCGGGATCGAGCAGGTTTTCCACGTCCATGCCCAGCCCTTGCCAATGATCTTTTTTCGCGACGATGGCTGCCGCCCGACCCGTACTGTGGGTGATCGAGCCACTGACATGGGCCGGCCACACCGGGGCGCGGTCTTCGCCGATGGCCGGCACGCAGGCCAGGCCGTCGAGCCGCTGCAACGCCGCCCGGGCGCAGATCCGCCCGGCCAGGAATTCTGCCTGGCGCTTGGCTACCGAGCGCTGGATGCTCGCAGGGGGCTCGATGGCACTGTTGGGGAAGTCGGCGCCCACCAGCAACAACGGGTCGAAGCGCGTGCTCAGCAGCACCGTATCGGACAGGGCATCGGGCAAGAGCCAATGTTCATCCAAAGGCGAGCAACAGGCGGGCAGGGAGGGGAGTGTCTTCATGCCGGGCATTTTGCCGGGTTGGCTGGAGGCTGGGTAGTGGGGGCGAGCTGTATGAATGGAGGTCGTGAACGAGGCAGGTGGTCAATGATCGTTCCCACGCTCTGCGTGGGAGCGATCATGCAGGGGGTATGTATTAGAAGATTTTCTTGAAGAACTTCTGCATATCCGCCCACGATTTCTCATCGGCTTCCTTGTTGTAGCCAATGTCCGGCCCGCCATGTTCACCGTGGCTCAAGCGGTCGGCATCGGGGTTGCTGAAGCCGTGCTTGGCGCCTTTGAGGCTGACGAATTTATAGTCGGCGCCGGCCTTGTCCATCTCGCTCTTGAACGCGGTGACGTTGTCCTGGGTGACCATGCTGTCCAGGGCGCCATGCTCGACCAGCACCTTGGCCTTGACGCTGCCAGGCGTTGCCGGGGTGTTGGTCACCAGCGCACCGTGGAAGCTCACCACGCCGGCCAGCGGCACACCCTGGCGCGCTGCATCGAGCACCACTTTGCCGCCGAAGCAGTAGCCGATGGCGGCGAGTTTGTCCGGATCTGTCTGGGGTTGTTTCTTCAGCAGGTCGAGACCGGCCTGGAAGCGGGCACTGGCTGCCGCGCCGTCCTTTAGCGCCGCCTGCATGAAGGCCATGGCATCGTTGGGGTGCTCGGTGTTCTTGCCGTCGCCATACATGTCGATGGCCAGGGCGCTATAGCCCAGGCCGGCGAGATCACGGGCACGGCGCTTGGCGTAGTCATTCAGCCCCCACCATTCATGCACCACCACCACGCCCGGGCGCGGGCCCTTGACGGCGTCGTCATACGCGTAATAGCCGATCAGCTTGGTGCCGTCGGCACTGGTGTAGGGGAGCTCCTGGGTCTGGATGGCGGCGTGGCTCACGCCGCTAATGGCCAGAAGTACAACAGCAAGCAGCCTGCGCATGATGGATCTCCTTAAAAAGTGCTGAGACAGGACACTCTAGCCGATTCATTCAGCGCAGGTTCAGAGAACGTTCAAGGGGTGTTCAGGGATCGCTGGTTAAGGTGACCACGACTTCACAAAACATCCACGCTGCAAAGGAACTTGATCATGACTGCTATGAAAAAACTGCTGTTGGCTTTCACCGTGCTGGGCGCCAGCGCCCTGGCCCACGCCGATGACAATTTCGCCAGCCTGACCCTCGGCCAGACCAGCGACAAGGTGAAGAAGTCCAACGCCCTGGACAGCGCCCTGAACAACCCGAACGCCGACGGCGTCATCGGCAAGGACGCCACCTATGGCATCCGACTGGGCAAACAAAACGACCAGGGCCGCTACTACGCCACCTACGACAACGTCTCGGGTACCCACAACGGCATCAAGCTGCGCCAGGAAAACCTGCTGGGCAGCTACGATGTGTTCTATCCGGTCACCAGCAGCACCAAACTGTTCGGTGGCGGCACGGCGGGCCTGACCAAGCTGACCCAGGACTCTCCCGGCTTCAGTCGCGACAGCGACATCGGCTACGCCGTGGGCTTGCAAGGGGGCGTGCTGCAACAAATTTCGCAAAACACCTCGGTTGAACTGGGTTACCGTTACCTGCGCAGCAACGCCAGCACCGAGATGAGCCCGCACGGTGGCGACAAGGTTGGCTCGCTGGACCTGACCAGCAGCGCCCAGACGTACCTGTCCGCCAACTACACGTTCTAAGCGGTCGATGGTGAGCGTATCCAGCCGGATCGGTCGAAGACGATCCGGCGCCTTGCGTTGAAGTGCGCACTGGATTGTTTGATTTGCCTGGGGAGAGGCTCCATGAAATTACTGGTCGTCGAAGACGAAGCGCTGTTGCGCCACCACCTGCAAACCCGTCTCACCGACAGCGGCCATGTGGTGCAGGCCGTGGCCAATGCCGAAGAGGCCTTGTACCAGGTCCGGGAATTCAACCATGACCTGGCGGTGATCGACCTGGGCCTGCCGGGCATCAGCGGGCTGGAACTGATCCGCCGGCTGCGCTCGCAGGACAAGACGTTTCCGATCCTGATCCTCACCGCCCGCGGCAACTGGCAGGACAAGGTCGAAGGCCTGGCCGCCGGTGCCGACGACTACGTGGTCAAGCCGTTTCAGTTCGAAGAGCTGGAGGCCCGGCTGAACGCGCTGTTGCGCCGCTCCAGTGGTTTTACCCAATCGACCATTGTTGCCGGTCCGTTGCTGCTCGACCTCAACCGCAAGCAGGCGTCCCTCGGCGAGGAGCCGCTGGCGTTGACCGCCTACGAGTACCGCATCCTCGAATACCTCATGCGTCATCACCAGCAGGTGGTGGCCAAGGACCGCTTGATGGAGCAGCTTTACCCCGATGACGACGAGCGTGATCCCAATGTCATCGAAGTGCTGGTCGGGCGCCTGCGCCGTAAGCTGGAAGCCCCGGCCGGCTTCAAGCCGATCGATACCGTGCGTGGCCTGGGCTACCTGTTCAACGAGCGCTGCCAGTGATTCGTTCGCTTCGCCTGCGGTTGATGTTGGCCGCCATGACCCTGGCGGTGCTGTTCATGCTGGCCTTGTTGCCGGCCATGCAAGGCGCGTTCAGCCTGGCGTTGCAGGAATCCATCGAGCAACGCCTGGCCTCGGACGTGACCACGCTGATTTCCGCCGCCCGAGTGGAAAACAACCGCTTGAAGATGCCGGCGCAGTTGCCCGACGAGCGCTTCAACCTCGCCGATGCCCGCCTGCTGGGCTACATCTATGATCGCGAGGGGCGGTTGGTCTGGCGGTCGAAGGCCACCCAGGAAGAAAACATCAATTACACGCCACGCTATGACGGCCAGGGCAACCAGTTCGCGCGCATTCGCGAGAACGACGGCCAGGAGTTTTTTGTCTATGACGTCGAGATCAAGCTGCTCGGCGGCCAGAGCGCGGCGTTCAGCATCGTCACCCTGCAACCTGTGCGCGACTACGAATTGACCCTGCAAGGGCTGCGGGACAATCTGTACCTGGGCTTTGGTGCGGCCCTGTTGGTGTTGCTGGCGCTGTTGTGGATCGGCCTGACCTGGGGCCTTCGGGCGCTGCGGCGCCTGAGCCAGGAACTGGACGAAATCGAAAGCGGGGCCCGGGAAAGCCTCAGTACCGAACATCCCCGGGAACTGTTGCGCCTGACCGGCTCCCTCAACCGCCTGCTGTACAGCGAGCGGGAGCAACGCAGCCGTTATCGCGACTCCCTCGATGACCTGGCCCACAGCTTGAAGACCCCGTTGGCGGTGTTGCAGGGCGTCAGCGAGGACATGGCCCGGCGCCCCGAGGACCGTGGACAGGCTTGGGTGCTGCAATCCCAGATCGAGCGCATGAGCCAGCAGATCGGCTACCAGTTGCAGCGCGCCAGTCTGCGCAAAAGCGGGCTGGTGCGCCATCAGGTGCGCTTGCGCCCGGTGTTGCAAAGCCTGTGTGACACCCTGGACAAGGTCTATCGCGACAAACGGGTCAGTGTCAGTTTCGATCTGCCGGAGCACTGCCAGGTGCCGATCGAACAGGGCGCCTTGCTGGAGATGCTCGGCAACCTGCTGGAAAACGCCTATCGGCTGTGTTTGGGCGAGGTGCGCGTCAGCGTGCACCAGACCCTCGGCGGCACGGAGTTGAGTGTCGAGGACGATGGGCCGGGTGTGCCACCGGATCAACGTGCGCGGATTCTCCAGCGGGGCGAGCGACTGGATCGCCAGCATCCGGGGCAGGGGATCGGGCTGGCCGTGGTGAAAGACATCATCGAGAGCTATGGCGCCAAGTTGACCCTGGGGGATTCAGAGCTGGGCGGGGCGGCGTTCAGGATTCATTTTTCGGTGGTTTGACTGAGGGTCCTTGGTGTCGCCACTGGCCTCATCGCGAGCAAGCTCGCTCCCACAAGGGTTTGGTGAACGCCGAAAATCCAGTGTGGGAGCGAGCTTGCTCGCGATGAGGCCAGTCAACACAGCACATCCATTCAGTTCTCCAACTCCCGATAGGCCCCCGGCGTGACCCCCGTCCACTTCTTGAACGCCCGGTGAAACGCCGACGGCTCTGAGAACCCCAACTGCTCGGCGATCTGCTGCAACGACAAATCCGCACGCCCCAAGTGGTAGATGGCGATATCCCGCCGCAGCTGATCCTTGAGCTCCTGGAAGCTGGTGCCTTCCTCACGCAAATGCCGGCGCAAGGTCTGTGGGCTGATGTGCAGATGGCCGGCGACGGTATCCAGGTCGGGCCAGCGGGCGGCGTCGCGGCTGAGCAGCCGGCGCAGTTGGCTGCTCAGGCTGTGGCCATCGTCCGGGCGCGACAGCAGGTCGGCGGGGGAGCGTTCGAGGAAATGCTTGAGGGTGCGTTCGTCCTGCAGCAGCGGCATGTCCAGGTAACGGCTGTGGAACAACAGGCTGCTGCTGCGCGCTTCGAACACCAGCGGACAGGGAAACAGTAAGTCGTATTCGGCACCGTGGGGGGGCTTGGGGTAGCCGAAGGTCGCCTGTTCCAGGCCGATCCGCTGGCCAATCAGCCAACTGGCAAGGCGATGCCAGACTACCAGCAAGCTTTCAGTCAGGAAGTGATCCGGGTCCCACAGCGTCGAATCGTCCAGCACCAGCCGCACTCGCTCGCCTTCGGCTTCCAGCGTCAGGCTCGGCGCGTCGGGGAACAGGCTGTAGAACAGCAAGCCGCGCTGTAGGGCCTTGCCCAGGGTGCGACAGTGGATCAACGCGTGACACATCATGGCAAACGTCCCGGGTTTACTCGCAGCCCTGCCGAATCCCAGGTATTCGTCCCCCAATGCCAGCCACAGCGCCTGCAACAGACGCGCGAACTGCTCGGGCGCAATCCGCGCGCGCGGCTCATCCAACAACTCTGGGCTGATGCCCAACTGGTGCAGCAGAGGAAAGTAGTCGAAGCCTTGCCGACGCGCGCCGCCCAAGGCTGCGCGGGCGAAGTGGCTGGCGATCGTGCGTTGGCGCATGGCTGAAGTCCGTCCGTTGAGCGGGCGATGGTAGCAGGGCACTGCGGCTCGACAAGGCGGATATCCGCCAAATCCCGGAGTGATAAACGCCCTGTGGGCGGAAATCCGCCACATTCCACGCCCGTGTTTAACCCGTGAATAATTCCAGGAGCCTTCTGCAACAGCGCTTGTAGGGTTTTTCTGAAAAATGGCACGAGCCTTGCGATAGAGCACCCAGGTCTGCCGCGTGCAGCCGACAAAAAACAAATCCCTCCAGTGCAGGAGGGTTCGCAATTGAGGTGCCGTGGACGACAGGTGGAAGTCGTCAAACGGGACTCTTGAGGAAGGTTTGCCATGACGACTCGTCAGCCACTGTACAAATCCCTGTATTTCCAGGTGATCGTAGCCATTGCCATCGGTATTTTGCTCGGCCACTTCTATCCGCAGACCGGTGTTGCCCTCAAGCCATTTGGCGACGGGTTCATCAAACTGATCAAAATGGTCATCGCCCCCATCATCTTCTGTACCGTCGTGAGCGGCATCGCCGGCATGCAGAACATGAAGTCGGTGGGCAAGACCGGTGGCTTCGCGCTGCTGTACTTCGAAATCGTTTCCACCATCGCCCTGCTGATCGGCCTGGTGGTGGTCAACGTCGTGCAACCGGGCGCCGGCATGCACATCGATGTGTCGACCCTGGACACCAGCAAGATCGCCGGTTTCATCTCGGCTGGTAAAGACCAGAGCATCATTGCCTTCATCCTCAACGTGATCCCGAACACCATCGTCGGCGCGTTCGCCAACGGCGACATCCTGCAAGTGCTGATGTTCTCGGTGATCTTCGGTTTTGCCCTGCATCGCCTGGGTGCCTACGGCAAGCCGGTGCTGGACTTCATCGATCGCTTCGCCCACGTGATGTTCATCATCATCAACATGATCATGAAGCTGGCCCCCCTCGGTGCCTTCGGTGCCATGGCGTTCACGATCGGTGCCTATGGCGTCGGTTCGCTGGTGCAACTGGGCCAGCTGATGATCTGCTTCTACATCACCTGTGTGGTGTTCGTGCTGGTAGTGCTGGGCGCCATCTGCCGCGCCCACGGCTTCAGCGTCGTCAAGCTGATCCGCTACATCCGTGAAGAGCTGCTGATCGTGCTGGGCACTTCCTCGTCGGAATCGGCCCTGCCACGCATGCTGATCAAGATGGAGCGCCTGGGTGCCAAGAAGTCGGTCGTAGGCCTGGTGATCCCGACTGGCTACTCGTTCAACCTCGACGGTACTTCGATCTACCTGACCATGGCCGCAGTGTTCATCGCCCAGGCCACTGACACCCAGATGGACCTGACTCACCAGATCACCCTGCTGTTGGTGCTGCTGCTGTCGTCCAAAGGTGCGGCTGGCGTGACCGGTAGCGGTTTCATCGTGCTGGCGGCCACCCTGTCGGCCGTGGGCACCTTGCCGGTGGCCGGCCTGGCCCTGATCCTGGGTATCGACCGCTTCATGTCCGAAGCTCGTGCCCTGACCAACCTCGTGGGTAACGCTGTCGCCACGATCGTGGTTGCCAAGTGGGTCAAGGAGCTGGACGAAGACCAGTTGCAGACCGAGCTGGCTTCCGGTGGTCGTGGTATCTCCGACGTTCGTGAAGATGACGAGCAGATCGCAGCGGCGCAGATTGCAGCGGCTGAAACCTCTGCTCCAGGCGCTGTGAGGTAATTTTCAGGTTGCAATGAAAAACCCGCTTCGGCGGGTTTTTTATTGGTTCTCAATTTTGAAGCTCCCTCGCCACGATGGGTTCACACTGAGCGCAATCGTCATCCAAAACGACACCTGCGGTAATTGCCCCACCGCCAACCCCTGCCTAGTCTTTAGCCATCCCCCTCGGAGATCGCCCATGCAAGGCCCACTGGCATCGCTCAAGGTTCTGGACTTCTCGACCCTGCTGCCCGGGCCGTTCGCCTCGCTGTTGCTGGCGGACATGGGGGCCGAGGTGTTGCGCATCGAGTCGCCGACCCGCCAGGACCTGCTGCGGGTACTGCCGCCCCATGACCAGGGGGTATCGGCCAACCACGCCTACCTCAACCGCAACAAACGCAGCCTGGCCCTGGACCTCAAGCAACCGGAAGCGTTGGCGGTGGTCACGCAATTGCTGAAGGACTACGACATCCTGCTGGAACAGTTTCGCCCCGGCGTGATGGAGCGACTGGGCCTGGGGTACGAGGCCTTGAAGGCGATCAATCCGCGGCTGATCTACGTGTCGATCACCGGCTACGGCCAGACCGGACCCTACAAGGACCGCGCCGGCCACGACATCAATTACCTGGCCCTGGCGGGGCTGGCCAGCCACACCGGCCGTGCCGACAGCGGTCCGTTGCCGCTGGGGATCCAGGCGGCTGACATCGCCGGTGGTTCGTTGCACGGAGTGATCGGGCTGTTGGCGGCGGTCATCGCCCGCCAGCAAACCGGGCAGGGCCAGCACCTGGACGTGAGCATGACTGACTGTGTGTTCAGCCTCAACGCCATGGCCGGTGCCGGTTACCTGGCCTGCGGTGTCGAGCCGGGGTGGGAAAAGCAGATGCTCAACGGCGGCAGCTTCTATGACTATTACCGCACCCGCGATGGTCGCTGGATGTCGGTGGGCAGCCTGGAACCGGTGTTCATGCAGGCGTTGTGCGAGGCCTTGGGACGGCCGGAACTGGCGGCCCAGGGGTTGTCGCCCAAGCCTGAACAACAACACGCTCTTAAGCAGGCGCTGCAGGCCGAGTTTGAAAAACACGATTTCGCCGAGCTGTGCAGCCTGTTTGCCGGGATCGATGCCTGCGTCGAGCCGGTGCTGAACCTGGAGGAAGCTGTCCGGCATCCGCAGTTACAGGCTCGGGAGCTGGTGACGCAGGTGCCCCGGGGTGATGGTTCGAGCCAGGCGCAGATGGCTTGTCCATTGAGATTTTCCGAAGGGTTGCCCGAGCCTCGGCATATTGGCGCGGGGTTGGGGGCGCATACGGATCAGGTGCTGGGGGAGTTGGGGTTCAGTGCGCGGCGGATCGAAGCGTTGCGTAAGCGCGGGGTGGTTTTGTAGCGTCTGTCAGGCCGCCATCGCGAGCAAGCTCGCTCCCACACTGGATTTGCGGCGCTCACAAAACCCCTGTGGGAGCGAGCTTGCTCGCGATGAGGCCTGCCCCTGACACTACAAAATCCTGCTACTCGACCCGCGTCTCCCCACTGAACACCAAGGTACTGCGGCAGCTACGGCACAAATACCGCCGCCCCTGGCGCACCAGGCTGTGGCGCTGGGCCGAGAACGGGAAGTCGCTGCCGTCGCAGGGGCATTTGTAGATGTAGCGGGTCACGCTGCGGCGTTTGATTTCGTAGGTGTGGCAGCGGTTGGGCGGCAGTTCGTACACCCCGCGCATGATCAGTTGCCATTCCTCGCCATGGGGCTGGATGCGTTCGCCAAACAGTTGATGGGCGATCAGGTGTGCGACTTCATGGGCGACGGTCTGCTTGAGGAAGTCTTCGGCGTTTTCCCGGTACAACTGTGGATTGAAGCGCAGCAGATTCTCATGCAGGTGCGCGACACCGGCCTTCTGGCCACGCAATTTGAAGCTGACCACGGGGCGTTTGAAAGGACGTTTGAAAAAGGATTCGGCTTGTTGGTAACACTCTTCGACGCGGGTATTGAGTTGCTCGAGCATGCTTTACGGGTCTCCAGAAGCCCGAGTATGCCGCAAGCGTCGGCCGTTGCGAATCGTCCAGGCGCCCAGTGGTCGTTTCGAGCGGCTCAAACACAGGAAGGCCGCCTTGCGGCGGCCTGTGTCGGCAGATCCTGTTTTTATTGGAGGGTACTATCGGGACCTTTTCATTCCTTCAATTGGTATAGACCGGGCCGACGCCGAGCCCCCAGACAATCACCGTGAACGCCATGATGGCCACCAGCACCACCAGGCCGACGGCGAGCACCGAGCTGGAAAACAGAAAACCTTCGTCCTGGGGAATGTTCATGAACGTCGGCAAGCCCACATACAGCAGGTAGACCGTGTAGCAGATCGCCGCTGTGCCGACGATCATCCCCAGCCACATGTGCGGGTAGAGCGCCGCCAGGCCGCCGATGAACAAAGGTGTCGCGGTGTAGGTGGCGAACGCGACGCAACGGGCCAGGCTCGGATTGGCGTCGTAGGTGCGGGCCATCCAGTGGATGAAGGCGCCCATCACTGCCACACCGCCCAACATGGCCAGGTACGACATGACGGTCATCCATAGCGCACTTTCCTGGGTAAGCATGACCGGTGCACGATTGCCGATGACCCATCCCACCTGTGTGGTGCCGATGAACGCCGAAATCGCGGGAATGGCCGCCAGGATCAGCGTGTGGGTGAGGTACATGTGGCTGATGCTTTCCTCCTGATCGCCACGGATTTCTTTCCATTCTTGATCAGGGTGGGTAAAGAGCCCCACGACATGAGAGATCATAGTCAGTCACTCCTTTGTTATTGCCATCGCCCCCCAACGGAGCGCCTACGGGCCAAATGGCCGGGTAAGTAAAGGTCTGTAAGTGTGTGCGACCTTATGTCGCAGTATAGAAAGGAGTCACCCCGAGGGGGATGGGGGGCTTAGAGCAAATCGCGCTGTAAAGGAAAAGGCTAATCGCGGCTTGATCTGTGCGCGCAAACCTTGCAGGCAGGAACGTGCCACATCCGGGATTTTTTGCGTAAAATGCCGGCCTTTCGTCACACCTCACGGATTTCGCGTCATGGGCACTCTTACGGTCAACCAGAACAAACTGCAAAAGCGCCTGCGCCGCCAGGCCGGTGAGGCGGTCGCCGATTTCAACATGATCGAGGACGGCGACAAGGTCATGGTCTGCCTATCCGGCGGCAAGGACAGCTACACCTTGCTCGATGTGCTGATGCATCTGCAGAAGGTTGCGCCGATCAAGTTCGACATCGTCGCGGTGAACATGGATCAAAAGCAGCCCGGGTTCCCCGAGCATGTGCTGCCGGCCTACCTTCAGTCGCTGGGCGTGGAATATCACATCGTCGAGAAAGACACCTATTCGGTGGTCAAGGAACTGATTCCCGAAGGCAAGACCACCTGTTCGCTGTGCTCACGCCTGCGGCGCGGAACGCTCTACACCTTCGCCGACGAGATCGGTGCGACCAAGATGGCCCTGGGGCACCATCGCGACGACATCGTCGAGACCTTCTTCCTGAACATGTTCTACAACGGCTCGCTCAAGGCCATGCCGCCCAAGCTGCGCGCCGATGACGGGCGCAACGTGGTGATCCGCCCGCTGGCCTATTGCAGCGAGAAAGACATCCAGGCCTATTCGGATTTCAAGCAATTCCCGATCATCCCCTGCAACCTGTGCGGCTCCCAGGAAAACCTGCAGCGTCAGGTGGTCAAGGAGATGCTCCAGGAATGGGAACGCAAGACGCCGGGTCGTACCGAGAGCATTTTCCGCGGCCTGCAGAACGTCATTCCGTCGCAACTGGCGGACCGCAACCTGTTTGACTTCACCAACCTGCGCATCGATGAAAACGCCACGCCGCGGTTCGTCAATGTGGTGAATCTCTGACTCTACCGATAGTTATTACGGCGCTTGAAAGCGCCGTTTTCATTTCTAACCCCCAGGAGAGGGCATGCGCGATTACAAGTGGCTGCACGAGTACTGTCTGAACCGCTTCGGTTCGGCGGCTGAACTGGAAGCCCGTCTGCCGGTGCCCAAGACCCCGGCGCAACTGCGCAAGATCAGCGACGATCGTTACCTCTCGACCATGGCGCTGCGGGTCTTCCGCGCCGGGCTCAAGCACAGCCTGGTGGACGCCAAGTGGCCGGCGTTCGAGGAAGTGTTCTTCAAGTTCGACCCGGAAAAAGTCGTGTTGATGGGGGCTGAGCATCTGGAGCGATTGATGCAGGATACGCGGATCATCCGCCACCTGGGCAAGCTCAAGAGCGTGCCGCGCAACGCGCAACTGATCCTGGACGTGGCCCATGAAAAGGGCAGCTTCGGCGCGCTGGTCGCCGACTGGCCAGTGACCGACATCGTCGGCCTGTGGACCTATCTGAAAAAACACGGCCATCAGTTGGGCGGCCTGTCGGCACCGCGCTTCCTGCGCATGATGGGCAAGGACACCTTCACGCCCAGTTATGACGTAGTGGCGGCGCTCAATGCCCAGGAGATCATCGACAAAGTCCCCACCAGCCAGCGGGACCTGGCGACGGTGCAGAATGCCTTCAACCAGTGGCATGAACAGAGTGGCGGACGGCCGATGTCGCAGATTTCGATGATGCTGGCTTACACCGTCAATCATTGAAATCGCGTCGCGCCCATCGCGAGCAAGCTCGCTCCCACACTGGATCTTTGGCGTTCACAAACCCCCTGTGGGAGCGAGCTTGCTCGCGATAGCGGCCTATCAGGCGACGGAAGGCTCGCCTTCGCCCGCCAACCGCCGGTTCAACTGGAACCGCCACCGCACATACAACAACGCCGAGCAGAACACCGCCACGCTCGCCGCCATTTCCAGCACGCCGAACAACTGTCGGTTGGGGTCGTAGGCCGCCAGCGCACCCTTGATGAAATACAGGTTCACTACAAAGCACATCCACGAGTGTCCACGGGCGCTGCCGGTGAGCATGCCGGGGGCGAGTATCAGCAGCGGCACCAGTTCGATCAGCAGAATGACCCAGGGGCGCGCGCCGTGCAGGTCGGCGATCAGCAGGTAATAGGCGCTGAGCAACCCCACCAGGCCGAAAAAGCACAGCAGGCTGAGGATGCGGGCGATGCGTACGCGCGGTTCCAGCCATTGGATCGAAGGCAGGATCTTCGGCTTCTTAGCCACGGCCGTTCTCCAGCAACAGGGCGGTTTTCGCCAGGCGCAAACCCAAGGCGCGGCACAGGGCGACCTCATGTTCGTTCAAGCCGCTTTTGCCGTCGGCCCCGGCGTGATGGCTCGGGCCGTAGGGCGTGCCACCGCCCTGGGTGTCGATCAGGGCCGATTCGCTGTAGGGCAGGCCGGTGATCAGCATGCCGTGGTGCAGCAGCGGCAGCATCATCGACAGCAGGGTGGTTTCCTGGCCGCCGTGCAGGCTCGCGGTGGAGGTGAACACCCCGGCCGGTTTGCCCACCAGGGCGCCGGTCAGCCACAGGTTGCTGGTGCCGTCGAGAAAGTACTTGAGCGGCGCGGCCATGTTGCCGAAACGGGTCGGGCTGCCCAAGGCCAGGCCAGCGCAGTTCTTCAGGTCATCAAGGCTGGCGTAGAGCGGGCCTTGCTCAGGGATGTCCGGCGAAACCGCTTCGCACTCGGCGGAAATGGCCGGCACTGTACGCAACCTGGCTTCCAGCCCGGCCTGCTCGACACCACGGGCGATCTGCCGGGCCATTTCGTTGGTGGAGCCGCTGCGGCTGTAATACAACACCAGGATGTACGGCGTGGTCACGGCAGGATCTCCAGGATCTTCTCCGGCGGACGGCCGATCACGGCCTTTTCCCCGGCTTCCAGAATCGGCCGTTCCATGAGTTTCGGGTGGGCGGCGATGGCCGCGATCAACTGGGCCTGGCTCAGGCTTTCGTCGGCCAGGTTCAAGTCTTTGTATTCGTCCTCGCCGGTGCGCAGCAATTGCCGGGCGGTGATGCCGAGCTTGCCCAGCAGGCGTTCCAGGTGCGTGGCGTCGAGCGGGGTTTCCAGGTAGCGGACCACGGTGGGCGTCAGGCCACGGGCCTCCAACAGTTCCAGCGCACCGCGGGATTTCGAGCAGCGCGGGTTGTGATAAAGCGTCAGATCGGTCATGAGTGGGTCGCATCTTGCGTAAGGTGGCGGCTATTCTACTGTGCCGCGAAGCCCCTAGCACCTGAGAGAGGCGACGGGTCGCAGCAGCGTTCACATTCAGACAAGGATTGGCACATGGCAAGGCGATTGACGGCGGCACTGACATTCATCGGCATTTTGTTGCTCGCCGGCTGCGGGAACGACTACGGCGTGGACCAGAACGGCCAGGCCATTGCCTCGCAGCGGTTGGACAAACAGTGGGTGGTGCTCAACTACTGGGCCGAATGGTGTGCGCCGTGCCGTACCGAAATCCCGGAATTCAATGCCTTGGCCGAACAGCTCAAGGGCCGCAATGTCGGTGTGTTCGGGGTCAACTTCGACCAGGTGCAGGGCGAAGAGCTCAAGAGTGCCAGCGACAAGATGGGGATTCGCTTCACGGTGCTGGCCCGGGATCCGGCCGAGATCTTCGACCTTCCTCGCAGCGAAGGGCTACCGGTGACGTACATCATCGATAACAAGGGCAAGGTGCGCGAGCAGTTGCTGGGGGAGCAGACGGCGGCGGGGGTGATGGCCAAGCTTGAGGCGTTGCAAGCGCTCAAGTGATGATCGTTCCCACGCTCCGCGTGGGAATGCAGCCCGGGACGCTCTGCGTCCCAAAAGCGGAACGCGGAGCGTCCCCAGAGGCGTTCCCACGCGGAGCATGGGAACGATCAAGTGGGGCCGGAGCTCAGCCCTCTTCCAGCCACCAACGCAGCGGCTTGCCCTGGGCCGGCCAGAAGCGCATTTGCTCGATGGGCGAGATGTCCCAGCGCTCGACCTTTTCCAGGGCCTGCAAGAAGCGCGTTTCTTGCTCCATCACCGCCGGGGCGCAGAGTTTGCGTGTGCTGCCGATCTTGCCGAAGCTCAAGCGGTGACCTTCCAGGGTGTAGGGCGCGAACCAGTGGTTGCAGCCGCCGTTGCCATAGGCGCGACCGTCATCCCCAAGGGTGATGGTCAGGTGGCTGTAGTCCATCAATGGCCGTTCACCGATCCACTCCAGGATGTAGCTGCGGTTATGTTGCAGCTGCACAGGTTCAGCGGCACAGCCCATCAGGCTCATGCCGATCAACGCGGACAGGGCCAAACGTTTCATCAGGCGGCTTCCTGGCATTTCGGGCACAGGTGTTTTTCACCCACGGTGGTCCAGCCCAGTTCGGCGATTCGCGCGGTGGCGGCCGGTTTTTCGGCCTTGACGCCGAGCTTGGCATCCACGGCGAATTCGAAGCTCAGTTCCTTGGCGCAGCTGTCGCAGTTGACCTGCCAGGTGTGGATCGCCAGTTCGCCGAACACCGGGCCGGTGGTCATGGCCGTCCATTGGCCCATGGGCTTGAGCAGGTGCCGCACGGTGTCCACGGTCAGGCGCATGGACAAGTCCTTGCTGCCCTTGAGCGTGACGAGCAACACATCATTGGCCTGGATCGAACCGCCATTGCCGGTGACCTGGTAGCGGCCCGGCGCCAGCGCGCGGACTTCGGTCAAGGTGTGCTGAGGGTTCATCAGGGTGTAGCGGAAATCGTGTTCGGCCATGGGTCCTCCAAATAGGCGCGACATGCTAGCACGGGGCATGGCTTTGGATGCTCCATAAGGGATCTGACCGACGAAACTCCACCCTGTGGGAGCGAGCTTGCTCGCGAAGGCGGCGGACCAGTCAGTATCGATGTTGACTGACACACCGCTATCGCGAGCAAGCTCGCTCCCACAGGGTTTGTGCCGGCTCAAGGTTTAGCTGTCTACCAGGTTTTGCGGCGTGCCGGCGGTCCAGGCGGCGATGTTGTCCAGGGTGGTCATGGCAATCGCCGCCAGGGCTTCATGGGTCAGGAACGCCTGGTGTGCGGTGACGATCACGTTGGGGAAGGTCAACAGCCGGGCCAGCACGTCGTCCTGCAAGGGCAGGTCGGAGCGGTCCTTGAAAAACAGCTGGGCTTCTTCCTCGTACACATCCAGGCCCAGGTAGCCCAACTGGCCGCTTTTCAACGCCTCGATCAAGGCCGGTGTGTCCACCAGGCCGCCGCGCCCGGTATTGATCAGCATGGCGCCGCGTTGCATCGCAGCAAGCGATCGGGCGTTGATCAGGTGTCGGCTTTGTTTATTGAGCGGGCAATGCAGGCTGATGATCTGCGCCTGCGCGAGCAGCTCGGCCAAGGGCAGGTAGCGGGCGCCCAAAGCTTCGACCTGCGGGTTGGGGTAGGGGTCATAGGCCAGCAACTGGCAGCCGAAGCCGGCCATGATCCGCGCGAACGTCGCGCCGATCTGCCCGGTGCCGATCACCCCGACGGTCTTGCCCACCAGATCGAACCCGGTCAGCCCATGCAGGCTGAAATTGCCGTCCCGGGTACGGTTGTAGGCGCGGTGCAGGCAGCGATTGAGGGCCATGATCAATGCCACGGCATGTTCGGCCACGGCATGGGGCGAGTAGGCCGGCACCCGGACGATGCTCAAGCCCAGGCGTTGGGCGGCGAGCAGGTCGACGTGGTTGTAGCCGGCCGAGCGCAGGGCTATCAGCCGCGTGCCTCCTTCGGCCAGCCGCTCCAGCACCGGGGCGCTGAGGTCATCGTTGATGAAGGCGCACACCACTTCATGCCGTTCGGCCAGGGCCACGGTGTCGAGGTTCAGACGGGCGGGCTGGAATTGCAATTGAAGACCTGCGGGCGTCGGGGCCTTGGTGAAACTGTCGCGGTCGTAGGTCTGGCTGCTGAAAAAAATCACGCGCATGGCGGCCTCCTGGCAGAAAAAAAACAAGCCCGTAGGAGCTGTCGGAACGTGGATTTTCAGCGATTCCGGTTCCCTGGATCTTGCCCTGGATCAGGCGCTGATACGGGCCTCGCTGGCCAGGCGGTTGATGGCCCGCTCCAACTCTTCCAGGGCGGCGGTGGCCTTGGGATCCTGTTGCTTGAGCAGGGTTTCGCTGCGCTGGCAGGCCGCCCGCAATTGCGGTACGCCGCAGTAGCGGGTGGCGCCGTGCAGGCGGTGGACGCGTTCGATCAGTGCGTTGTGATCGTTGGCCTCGCTGGCCTGGCGGATCGCTTCGCGGTCGGCTTCCAGGGACGCCAGCAGCATCGCCAGCATGTCCGCCGCCAGGTCAGCCTTGCCGGCGGCCAGGCGCAGGCCTTCTTCGTGATCGAGCACCAGCAGTTCGCTGCCGCCCTGGGCATCGCCGCTGCGCTCCGGTGACTGGTTGCGCAGGGCCAGGCCAGTCCATTTGAGCACCACCTGGGCCAGTTGCCGCTCGCTGATGGGTTTGGTCAGGTAGTCGTCCATGCCGCTTTGCAGCAGGGCACGCTTTTCGTTGGCCATGGCGTGGGCGGTGAGGGCGACGATCGGCAGCGGCGTGCAGTGCCGCTCGCTTTCCCACAGGCGGATCGCCTCGGTGCTCTGGCGACCGTCCATGCCGGGCATCTGCACGTCCATCAAGACCAGGTCGAAGGTTTCCTTCTGCACGGCCTTGACCGCCGCATAGCCGCTTTCCACGGCCAGCACCTTGGCGCCCATGTCTTCGAGCAGGGTTTGCACCAGCAGCAGGTTGGCCGGGTTGTCGTCCACGCACAGCACTTTCGGGGCGCGGCTGGAAACCGGCTCGTGGGGTTCGCTGCGGGTCGGGCGCGGGTTGACCAGGTCGGAAAGCGCGCGGCGCAACTTGCGGGTGCAGGCCGGCTTGGCCTGGAGCTGGCTGTGAGGGTTGGGCACCGAGAGGTGGTACAGGGTCTGTTCGGTGGTGGGGCACAGCACGAGTACTTTGCAGCCCAGGTGCTCAAGATCCCAGATGTGTTGGTTGAGGCGCTCCGGCGGCATGTCGTTGCTGGTGATGCCCAGCACGGCCAGGTCGATCGCCTGATCGGTCTGGTGGGCGACGGTGATGCCGTTGGTCAGGCTTTCCAGGGTGTTGAACGGCGTCACTTGCAGGCCGCAGTCTTCGAGCTGGTGCTGCAAGGCCTGGCGGGCCAGTTCGTGATTCTCCAGCACCGCCACGCGCCGGCCCAGCAACGGCGGGCCGGGCAGGTCCTCGGCATCGTCGCGGGTCTTGGGCAGACGCAGGCTGATCCAGAACTCCGAACCTTCGCCCGGTGTGCTGTCGACGCCGATCTCGCCACCCATCTGTTCCACCAGGCGCTTGGAAATCACCAGGCCCAACCCGGTGCCCCCTGGTTGCCGCGACAGTGAGTTGTCAGCCTGGCTGAATGCCTGGAACAGCGCTCGCACATCCTGGTTGGACAGGCCGATGCCGGTGTCCTGGATGCTGATGCGCAATTGCACGCTGTCTTCGTGCTCGTCTTCGAGCATGGCCCGGGCGACGATGGTGCCTTCGCGGGTGAACTTGATGGCGTTGCTCACCAGGTTGGTGAGGATCTGCTTGAGGCGCAGCGGATCGCCCACCAGCGACAGCGGCGTGTCCCGGTAGACCAGGCTCACCAGTTCCAACTGCTTGGCATGGGCGGCGGGGGCGAGGATGGTCAGGGTGTCTTGCAGCAGGTCGCGCAGGTTGAACGGAATGCTGTCGAGCACCAACTTGCCGGCCTCGATCTTCGAAAAGTCGAGGATCTCGTTGATGATCCCCAGCAGGCTGTCGGCGGATTTCTCGATGGTGCCCAGGTAGTCGAGCTGGCGCGGGGTCAGTTCGCTTTTCTGCAACAGGTGGGTAAAACCGAGGATGCCGTTGAGCGGTGTGCGTATTTCATGGCTCATGTTCGCCAGGAACTCGGATTTGATCCGGCTCGCTTCCAGGGCTTCCTTGCGGGCCAGGTCCAGCTCGATGTTCTGGATCTCGATGGTTTCCAGGTTCTGGCGCACGTCTTCGGTGGCCTGGTCGATGCTGTGCTGCAATTCTTCCTGGGCGTTCTGCAAGGTACTGGCCATGCGGTTGATGCCCGAGGCCAGTTCGTCCAGCTCCTGGCTGCCCAGCGGCGGCAGGCGGGTTTCCAGGTGACCGTCCTTGAGTTGCGCCACGGCCTGCTTGATCTGGCTCAGTGGACGGTTGATCGTGCGGCCCATGCGCAGGGCCAGCAACCCGGTCAGGCACAGGCCGGCGGCGATCAGCAGCAGGCTGGCGAACAGGCTGCGATAGCCACGCAGCAACATGCCGCTGTGGGACAACTCCAACTCGACCCAGCCCAGCAGGCGGTCGGCTTCTTCGGGGATCAGTTCGCCCGCCAGGTTGCGGTGCTTGCCGAATACCGGCAGCAGGTAGCGCGTGGCGTCGTTGCCAGTGCGTTGCAGTAGCTGCGTGCTGTTGCCTTCCGGCGCCCGGTTGAGCATGGTCGGGCCGGCGTGGGCCAGTGGTATGCGGTCGGGGGCGAGGAAGGTTACGGCGCGCACGTCCGCCTGTTCGAGGGACTGGGTGGCGATGCGCTCCAGCAGATCGGTGTCCTGGCGGCTCATGGCTGGGGCGACCAGCGGCGCAAGTTGTTCGGCGATCATCTCGCCACGTTGCAACAACTGGGCGTGCAGGTCCGATTGCTGCATCCAGGTGAAATAGCCGCCCAGGACCAGCGCCATCAGGCTGGTCGGCAACAGGGTCAGCAACAGCACGCGGCCTTTGATTCCCAGTTTCTTGAGCACACTTGTCTCCTGCATCCAGCGTCTGATTGAGCGGTGCGCGCATCCGGCACGCATTACCTGCGCAGTGTAGCGATTTGCGGGCGGGCGATCTTCGTAAAATTCACAAGGCGATGGGCGCGCGGTCCATGGGATAGCCATCGAGGGAAAGCTAAGCGCGTGCTCGGCTTTCGCCTCGCTTATTCCCATAAGCCATAACCCCCTTACTTTGCGTGATATGGCCTGGCCAGGTTTGCCGGTATGATAGGCGCCCCCGCAGTCCGGATTGCGAATACGCCATGACTCTGCAGTACCCAACCATCGCCGATTGCGTCGGCAACACTCCGCTGGTCCGTTTGCAACGCTTGCCCGGCGTGACCACCAATACGCTTTTGCTCAAGCTCGAAGGGAATAACCCGGCGGGTTCGGTCAAGGACCGGCCGGCGCTGTCAATGATCACCCGTGGCGAATTGCGCGGGCAGATCCAGCCCGGCGACACGCTGATCGAGGCGACCTCCGGCAACACCGGTATTGCCCTGGCGATGGCAGCGGCGATCAAGGGCTACAAGATGATCCTGATCATGCCCGACAACTCCAGCGCCGAGCGCAAGGCGGCGATGACGGCCTACGGTGCCGAGTTGATCCTGGTGACTCAGGAGGAGGGCATGGAGGGTGCCCGGGACCTGGCCGAGCGCATGCAGGCCGAGGGTCGTGGCAAGGTGCTGGACCAGTTCGCCAACGGCGACAATCCCGAGGCCCACTACACCACCACCGGCCCTGAGATCTGGCGCCAGACCGACGGCACCATCACCCATTTCGTCAGCTCGATGGGCACCACCGGCACCATCATGGGCACCTCGCGCTACCTCAAAGAACAGAACCCGAACGTGCAGATCATCGGCCTGCAACCGATGGAAGGTTCGGCCATTCCAGGCATTCGTCGCTGGCCCGAGGAGTATCTGCCAAAGATCTACCAGGCCGAGCGCGTGGACCGCATCATCGACATGGCCCAGAGCGAAGCCGAGGACGTGACCCGTCGCCTGGCTCGCGAAGAAGGCATCTTCTGCGGCGTATCTTCGGGCGGTGCCGTGGCGGGGATGCTGCGTCTGTCCAAGGAAGTTGAAAATGCGGTGATCGTCGCGATCATCTGCGACCGTGGCGACCGTTACCTGTCGACCGGCATTTTCGACGCGCCCAACTGATGGCCAAGCAAGAAAGAGGCTTGCGCTTCCAACCCAGCGGCGGAAGCCGGGCCCCGCAAGTGCCCACCGGTAAAAAGCAGCGCTTGACCATCGAACGCCTGGCCAACGATGGCCGGGGCATTGCCTTTGTTGACGGGCGCACCTGGTTTGTCATCGGTGCCCTGGCCGGCGAAGAAGTCGAGGCGCGGGTGCTCGGTGCCCATGGCAAAGTGGTCGAGGCACGTACCGAGCGTGTGTTCCTGCCCAGTGAACTGCGTCGTGCGGCGCCGTGCATCCATGCCGGTCGCTGTGGCGGTTGCAGCGTCCAACATTTGCCCCATGACGAACAACTCGCCCTGAAACAGCGCATGCTCGCCGAGCAATTGTCGCGGGTGGCCGGGGTTGAGCCGCAAGAGTGGGCAGCGCCGTTGAGCGGGCCGGAGTTCGGTTATCGACGTCGCGCCCGGGTGGCGGTGCGCTGGGACCAGAAAGCGAAAAAACTCGAAGTCGGTTTCCGTGCCGTCGGCAGCCAGGACATCGTTGCCATCGGTGATTGCCCGGTGCTGGTACAGCCCTTGCAGCCGATCATGAGCCGTCTGCCGGAAATGCTGCGTCGCTTGAGCAAACCCCAGGCGCTGGGGCATGTGGAGTTGTTCGCCGGTTCGTCCCTCGCGGTATTGCTGCGCCACATGGCGCCGCTGTCGGAGGCCGACCTGACGATCCTCAAGGACTTCTGTGCGTTCCATGAAGCCCAGTTGTGGCTGCACGGTGAAGGTGAGCCGCGACCGGTGGAGCCTGGGCAGGCCCTGGGGTTCCGCCTGGATGCCTGGGACCTCGAGCTGGCCTACCGGCCGGGGGATTTCATCCAGGTGAACGCCGGGGTCAACGAGGCGATGATCGCCCAGGCCCTGCAATGGCTGGCGCCGCAAGCCGAGGAGCGGGTGCTGGATCTGTTCTGCGGCCTGGGCAACTTTGCCTTGCCGCTGGCCAAAAGCGTGCGCCAGGTGGTGGCCGTCGAAGGCGTGCAGACCATGGTGGAGCGTGCGGCGGCCAATGCCGTCAGCAACAATTTGAATAACACTGCCTTTTTTCAGGCCGATTTATCCCAGCCTCTGGCTGATGCCGAATGGATCGGCGAGGGCTTTTCTGCGGTACTCTTGGACCCACCCCGTGACGGTGCTTTCGAGGTGGTGCGCAAGCTGTCGTCCCTGGGTGCCAAACGGTTGGTTTATGTTTCGTGCAACCCGGCAACTTTGGCCCGGGATACGGTCGAACTGATCAAGCAGGGCTACCGGTTAAAACGTGCCGGGATTCTCGATATGTTTCCTCAAACGGCGCATGTCGAGGCCATGGCGTTATTTGAAGCGAGCCAGGATGGCTTGTCCGACTGACCCGTTCGTGCCAACCCGCCACAGCCCTGGGCGCAAACACGGGCATGAAGGTCAGCGAAGTTGACGCATTGAATCTGCGTCGTAGGGAAGGTAAGTAAAGATGGTACAGGTGAGAGCACACCAGCCGATCAACACCGACGGCAGTATCAATCTCGAGGCTTGGCTCGATCATGCGGTCAGCGTCGACATGGCTCTGGATCGCGAAGCCTTGAAGGCCGCCTGCGAGTTCGCTCGCGAGGCGGAGCAGCAACACAACGCGGCGAAGAACCTGTGGTCCGAAGGCACCTCGAGTTTCCAGACGGGCCTGGAGATCGCCGAAATTCTCGCGGACCTCAAGCTCGACCAGGATTCGCTGGTGGCGGCGGTGCTGTACCGCGGCGTGCGCGAAGGGCAGATCCAGCTACCGGTGGTCAGCCAGCGCTTCGGCACGGTGGTGGCCAAGCTGATCGACGGCGTGCTGCGCATGGCGGCCATCAGTGCCAGCCTCAGCCCGCGCCAGTCCATGGTGCTGGGCACCCAGGGCCAGGTGGAAAACCTGCGCAAGATGTTGGTGGCGATGGTCGACGACGTGCGTGTCGCGCTGATCAAGCTGGCCGAACGCACCTGTGCGATCCGCGCCGTGAAGTCAGCCGATGACGAAAAACGCAATCGCGTCGCCCGGGAGGTGTTCGACATCTATGCACCCCTGGCCCACCGTCTCGGCATCGGTCACATCAAGTGGGAGCTGGAGGATCTGTCCTTCCGCTACCTGGAGCCCGATCAGTACAAGCAGATCGCCAAGCTGCTGCATGAGCGGCGCCTGGATCGCGAGCGCTTCATCACCGATGTGATGACCCAGTTGCGAGAAGAACTGCAGGCCACCGGCGTGGTAGCCGACATCAGTGGCCGGGCCAAGCACATCTACTCGATCTGGCGAAAAATGCAGCGCAAAGGCCTGGAATTCAGCCAGATCTACGACGTTCGCGCCGTTCGCGTCCTAGTCCCGGAAATGCGCGACTGCTACACCGCGCTGGGGATCGTCCATACCTTGTGGCGGCACATTCCGAAGGAGTTCGACGACTACATCGCCAATCCCAAGGAAAACGGCTATCGCTCGCTGCACACTGCAGTGATCGGCCCCGAGGGCAAGGTGCTGGAAGTGCAGATCCGCACCCATGCCATGCACGAGGAGGCCGAGCTGGGCGTCTGCGCCCACTGGAAATACAAGGGCACCGACGTCAAGTCCGGATCCAATCACTATGAAGAGAAAATCTCCTGGCTGCGTCAGGTGCTCGAGTGGCATGAGGAGCTGGGTGACATTGGTGGCCTGGCCGAACAGCTGCGGGTCGATATCGAGCCGGACCGGGTCTATATCTTCACCCCCGACGGCCACGCCATCGACCTGCCCAAGGGCGCGACGCCGCTGGACTTCGCCTACCGGGTCCACACCGAGATCGGCCACAACTGCCGTGGCGCCAAGATCAACGGGCGGATCGTACCGCTCAACTACAGCCTGCAGACCGGTGAGCAGGTCGAGATCATCACCAGCAAGCACGGTACGCCGAGCCGCGACTGGCTGAACCCGAACCTGGGCTACATCACCACCTCGCGGGCGCGGGCGAAAATCGTCCACTGGTTCAAGTTGCAGGCTCGCGACCAGAACGTCGCCGCCGGCAAGACCCTGCTCGAGCGTGAACTCGGTCGCCTGGGCCTGCCTCAGGTGGATTTCGACAAGCTGGCCGAAAAAGCCAACATGAAAACCGCCGAGGACATGTTCGCCGCCCTCGGTGCCGGCGATCTGCGCCTGGCGCAGTTGGTCAACCTGGCCCAGCAACTGGTGGAGCCGGAGAGGGGCAACGAGCAACTGGAGCTGATTCCGCGCAAGGCTACCGGCTACAAGCCGGGCAAGCGCGGCGATATCCAGATCCAGGGCGTGGGCAACCTGATGACCCAGATGGCGGGCTGCTGCCAGCCACTGCCGGGGGATGCGATCGTCGGCTACATCACCCAGGGCCGTGGCGTGAGCATTCACCGCCAGGACTGTGCCTCGGTGCTGCAACTGGCCGGTCGCGAGCCGGAGCGGATCATCCAGGTCAGTTGGGGCCCGGTGCCGGTGCTCACCTATCCGGTGGACATCGTCATCCGCGCCTACGACCGATCAGGTCTGTTGCGTGACGTGTCTCAGGTGTTGCTGAACGAGCGGATCAACGTGTTGGCGGTCAACACCCGTTCGAACAAGGAAGACAACACCGCGCTGATGTCCCTGACCATCGAGATTCCGGGGCTGGATGCGCTGGGGCGGTTGCTGGGGCGGATTTCCCAGTTGCCGAACATCATCGAGACCCGGCGCAACCGGACGCCAGGGTGATCCCGTGATTGATGTGGGAGCGAGCTTGCTCGCGATGAGGGCCTTGCAGTCAAGGATGTAGTGACTCAAAAGCCGCAATCGCGAGCAAGCTCGCTCCCACAGGGTTTTGTGTGATGAGACGGATTTAATGTACAGCCTTGAAGACCTGCTCCACCTGATGAACCGCCTGCGGGACCCGCAGTACGGCTGCCCGTGGGACATCCAGCAAACCTACGCGACCATCGTCCCTCATACCCTGGAAGAAGCCTACGAAGTGGCCGATGCCATCGAGCGCGGCGATTTCGATCACTTGCAGGGCGAGTTGGGCGACCTGTTGTTCCAGGTGGTGTATTACAGCCAACTGGCCCGGGAAGAAAACCGCTTCGAATTTGCCGGTGTGGTCGACAGCATCACCCGCAAGCTGATCCGTCGCCATCCCCATGTGTTTCCTACCGGTGACCTGTATGCGCCCGTGGATATCCCGCGCCTGAGCGAAGAACAGGTCAAGCAGCGCTGGGAAGAAATCAAGGCAGAGGAACGGGCCGAGAAAGCCACGGCACCCGAGCAGTTGTCATTGCTCGACGACGTGCCGGGAGCGCTGCCGGCGTTGTCCCGTTCAGCGAAGCTGCAAAAGCGTGCGGCTCAGGTCGGTTTCGACTGGCCAGGCCCGTTGCCGGTGCTCGACAAGGTGCGGGAGGAACTGGACGAAGTGCTCGAAGCCATGGCCGACAACGATCAGGTGGCCATCAGCGATGAGATCGGCGATCTGCTGTTCAGTGTGGTGAACCTGGCTCGTCACTTGAAAGTGGACCCGGAAACCGCGCTGCGCGACGCCAACGGAAAGTTCGAGCGGCGGTTCCGATTTATCGAACAGGCATTGCGCGACACCCACCGTCCCATGGAAGATTGCACCCTCGAAGAGTTGGACGCCTTGTGGGGCGAAGCCAAACGTCAGGAAAAGAATTTGCCCAGCTGTGGCTGAGGCCGTTGCCTAAGTGAGTAAGCACCATGAGCCTTTCCCTTCGCGACCAGTTGCTCAAAGCAGGGCTGGTCAACCAAAAGCAGGCCAAGCAGGTCGGCAAAGAGAAACAGAAGCAGCAACGCCTGGCCCATAAAGGCCAGATCAAACTGGATGACTCCCAGCAGCGCGCCGCCCAGGAGGCCATGGCCGAGAAGGTCAAGCGCGACCAGGAACTCAACCGTCAGCAGCAGGAAAAGGTCGAGCAGAAGGCTCGGGCCGCGCAGATCAAGCAATTGATCGAAGTCTCGCGCCTGCCGAAGCTGACTACTGAGGACTATTACAACTTCGTCGACGACAAGAAGGTCAAGCGCATCTCGGTCAACACTCTGATGCGCAACAAGCTGAGCAGTGGCTCGCTGGCGATTGTCCACCATGCCGGCGGTTACGAAGTGATCCCGCGCGAGGCGGCCCTGAAGATCCAGGAGCGCGACCCCCAGCGCATCGTCCAGCTCAACACCCAGACCGAAGAAGTGGATGCCGATGATCCGTACGCGGCGTATCAGATTCCTGATGATTTGATGTGGTAAGCCGAGCGCAATGCCATTGAGTTGAAACACAAAACCTGTGGGAGCGAGCTTGCTCGCGATGGCGGTATATCAGTGGCAGTAACATTGACTGACACGACGTCATCGCGAGCAAGCTCGCTCCCATAAAGTGTTTCTGTCGTTCAGGATTCTGCCATTTCCCGCGAGTGCAGCCATTCCTCACGCTCCAGCTCGGCCTTGTAGCTGTGAGCGTCCGTTTCGGAGTGGAACATTCCCACCAGCAGATCCTGTTGATGCACATCCCAGATCCGGATACCGGCGGCAATCCCTTCGTGGGACATGTGGGCGTCGTCGCGTTCAGTTACTTTCACAGTCATCTTGCAAGCTCCAATCTCTGTTATCTGCAGCAAGGCGTGTGCAGGACTTTGTTATAGATTTTGGTAGCGTGCTAAGTAAATGCTTCGGCGCGTTAAAAAGTTTTCATGGAAAGCGCATCAGTCCTGCAGGCCAGGCAGTGCGCGGCATTCGGTCGCAGGTGGTTTTTCATGAAGAAATTTTCATGTTGCAGCGGCAAACCTGAGTGAAAGCGCAACCCCTGTGGGTGGTCATGAAATCCGGGCAATAAAAAGCCCCGCATCGGCGGGGCTTCTTGTTGTCGGCGTCGATCAGCTGCCTTTCACAGCCTTGCCGTTGACCGTGCCGTCCAGGAGCATGATGTTGTACTCCTTGCCGTCGGTCTCGACCTGTTGCAGGCGTACAAGCAGGTAATCCCAGTCCTTGGCGAACCAGAGCACGGTGATGCGCTTGCTTTGTGTCGGGTCGCGCACACGCTCGACCTTGATCGCCTCGATCTGGCCGGCCTTGGTGTCGACCTTTTCCGAACCCAGCACGCGGAAGTCATAGGTATCGACCTCGCCATCATCGACGACCTGATAGCTCATGCTTTTCTTGCCGGCCGCCACGTCGTGCTGCAGGGCCAGTTGATAGGTGGATTTATCGACCATGCCACGGTTGAGCGGCAGCTTGACCGCGTCGCCGCGATCGGTGCCGGTGACCATCTTGGTGTTCCAGTCGAAGTCCAGGTCGGCCTTCTTGGCCTTGCCCAAGCCACCACGTTCGAAGTGGTAGGACTGTGGCAGCAGCGTGTCCTTGTCCAGGGTCAGGGTGCTTTCTTCGGTCAGGCTGGCGATCATCATCGAAGCCTTGAAGCTCAGCTTCCAGGTGCCGTTGGCTTCCTTGGTCAGGCTGCGCTCGGCGGTGCCGCTCATGGGCAACTGTTTCCAGTCGGCGGTGTAGCTGGCGGAGAACGGTTGTAGTTCCGAAGCCTGTGCCAGGGGCAGGGCAAGCAGAGCGCAAGCGAAGAGCAGGGCGCGACGCATAAAATCTCCTAGTATCGAATCAAATGGCCGCTGGCGGCGAGCAACTGGCCGTCCAGTGAGGCTCCGCGATCGTCGAGGGTCAGCCTTCCTTCGGCAAACCAACGCACGGCCATCGGGTAGATCTGGTGCTCGCGGGCGTGAACCCGTTGCGCCAGGCTTTGCGGCGTGTCGTGCAACTCTACCGGTATTACTGCCTGTACGACCAGTGGTCCGCCATCGAGTTCCTCGGTGACAAAGTGCACAGAGCAGCCGTGCTCCGTGTCTCCGGCCTCCAGCGCGCGCTGGTGAGTGTGTAACCCTTTGTATTTGGGCAGTAGCGAGGGGTGGATATTGAACAGGCGGCCCTGGTAATGACGCACGAAGCCGGCGCTGAGGATGCGCATGAAGCCAGCGAGGACCACCAGTTGCGGATTGAAGGTGTCGATCTGTTCGATCAGCGCGGCGTCGAAGGCTTCGCGGCCCTCGAACGCCTTGTGATCCAGGACGCGGGTGTCGATACCCGCGTCCTTGGCGCGTTGCAGGCCGTAGGCATCGGCGCGGTTGGAAATCACCGCGCGGATACGGACCGGGCTGTCGCCGGTCCGCGTGCTGTCGATCAAGGCCTGCAAGTTACTGCCGGTGCCGGACAGCAGCACCACCACGTCACAGGTTGCGGACATCAGTGCGCCTTAAGGTTTTTCAGCTCGACCTGTGCAGCGCCTTCGGCCGCGGTAGCGATCTGGCCGATGACCCAAGGCTGCTCGCCGGCTTCACGCAATACGTTCAGGGCGGTCTCGACGTGTTCCTGGGCCACGCAGATGACCATGCCCACGCCGCAGTTCAGCACGCGATGCATTTCGGTTTCATCGACATTGCCTTTCTCTTGCAGCCAGTCGAACACCGCCGGGCGGGTCCAGCTCGCCACGTCGACCACGGCCTGGGCACCTTTTGGCAGCACGCGCGGGATGTTGTCCAGCAGGCCACCACCGGTGATGTGGGCCATGGCCTTGACGGCGCCGGTGTCCTTGATCAGCTTGAGCAGCGGCTTGACATAGATGCGGGTCGGGGCCATCAGCAGGTCGGCCAGTGGCTTGCCGTCGAGCTGGGTGTTTTCGATGTCGGCACCCGAGACTTCGATGATCTTGCGGATCAGCGAGTAGCCATTGGAGTGCGGGCCGGAGGACGGCAGGGCGAGCAGGGCATCGCCAGCGGCGACTTTCGAGCCGTCGATGATCTCGGCCTTTTCCACGACGCCGACGCAGAAGCCGGCCAGGTCGTAGTCTTCGCCTTCGTACATGCCGGGCATTTCAGCGGTTTCGCCGCCGACCAGGGAGCAGCCGGACAGCTCACAGCCCGCGCCGATGCCGGTCACGACCTGGGCGGCGGTGTCAACGTTGAGCTTGCCGGTGGCGTAGTAGTCGAGGAAGAACAGCGGCTCGGCACCGCAGACCACCAGGTCGTTCACGCACATGGCCACCAGGTCGATGCCGATGCTGTCATGCTTGTTCAGGTTCAGGGCCAGGCGCAGCTTGGTGCCGACGCCGTCGGTGCCCGAGACCAGGACCGGTTGCTTGTAGCCGGCCGGGATCTCGCAGAGGGCGCCGAAACCGCCCAGGCCGCCCATGACCTCCGGACGCGCAGTGCGCTTGGCGACGCTCTTGATGCGTTCGACCAATGCTTCACCGGCGTCGATGTCTACACCGGCGTCCTTGTAGCTCAGGGAGGGTTGCTTGCTCATGATCCAGGCCTTTAGGGGGGATTTCTGGGTAACGACCGACGCCGGGGCCATTGAATAACCGTTGTACGAATTATTCCGGGAGCCCAGCCATTGCCGGTCTGCGAAGGCGCGCGATTTTATCAGGCTTGAGGGGCAGCGGCCATCCTCGCGCCGACGGGCAGGGACATATCCACGGAAAAAAACCGATATTTCTTATATTGGTACTGCGTAGCGCGTCTGTATAAGGTGTAGCGGTAACCGGTTATGGTGATGACCGTGCGAAACTTCCATCGGGTGTGTGAATGTTTTGCCGGGTGCTGTGGTCACAGCCATGCTCAATCTTCTTCACACGGCCTGTTCCAGCCGTTATGTCCGGGAATCTTCCATGCGTTTGTTCAAATTCTTGTCCGTGGGCTGCTTGTCGCTGATCAGCCTGGCGAGCCATGCCGAAACCGTCAATGGCCTCTATCAGGTGCTCGAACCGGTCGTCAGCCAGACACCGGAGGAGCGCAATCAGGCGACGCTGCGCGCCCTGGATACGCTGGTCCTGCGCCTGACCGGCGACGCCAAGGCTGCCCAGAATCCCGGGTTGGCGGCGCTGCGCAAGGACCCGCAACAGATCATTCTTCAATATGGCTACGACGCCGGCCCGCCGGAAAGCCTCAAGGTGGACTTCGACCCGGCGAGCACCGACCGGGCATTGCGTTCGGCAGGCTTGTCGCTGTGGAGCGCGAACCGGCCATCGATCCTGGGCTGGTGGCTGAACGACTCGGTCGAGGGCTCCAGCCTGGTGGGCGATGGCCAGGCCAGCGCCACGCCATTGCGGCGTGCCGCCCAGCATCGGGGGCTGGCATTGCACTTGCCGCTGGCGGATTTGAGCGAGCAGATCGTTGCCACCGCGCCGAACCTGGAAGGCAGCGACCCGGCGCCTCTGCGCGCTGCCTCTGAGCGCTACGCGACAGACGCCTTGCTGGCGGTCCACGCCAAGGAAGAGGGCGGGCAGTGGCATGGGGCCTGGCGCCTGTGGCTGGGCGATCAGCGTGAGCAGGGCACAGCCCAGGGTGCCGATCCGGCCGCACTGGCTGACGCGGTGATGTTGGCGGTGAACCAGCGCCTGGCGCCGCGCTTCGTCGCCAAGCCGGGCGTGGCCACTGAACAGTTGCTGGAAGTGCAGGGCATGAACCTTGAGCGGTACGCGGCGCTTGGGCGTTTGCTCGAGCCATTTGGTGGGCAGTTGCAGCAGGTTGAGGGTGATAGGATCGTCTATCGGGTCAACGGCAGCGCCGAGCAGTTGAAGGCGCAACTGGCCCTGGCGAAATTGCAGGAAATCCCGCCCGGCGAGGCCGTCGCGCCAGTGCCTGTGGCGCCGCCCGCCGCCGATGGTTCGGCCCCGGTTGCAGCACCTGTGCCGGCGCCGGCAGCCAATCTGCGGTTCCGCTGGTAGGTTTTCTTTCTTTATATAGCTAGGAGTGGTTCATGGGCGATACGCGGCGTTGGTTCTGGTTGGGCGGGGTTGCCCTGCTGATTGCGCTTATCTATTTGCTGCATCCGATCCTGACGCCGTTCCTGGTTGCGCTGCTGTTGGCCTATCTGTTCGACCCGGTAGTGGATCGCCTGGAAAAACTCGGCCTGTCGCGGACCTGGGGCGTGGTGGCGGTATTTGCGCTGTTCACCTTGATTGTGGGCGCACTGTTGCTGGTGCTGATCCCGATGCTCGCCAAGCAACTGCTGCGCCTGTACGAATTGGCGCCGCAGATGCTCGATTGGTTGCAGCACAGCGCGGTGCCGTGGGTGCAGTCGAAGCTGGGGTTGGCGGACGGTTTCTGGAAGTTCGACAAGGTCAAGGCGGCCATCAGCGAGCATATGGGCCAGACCACCGACATCGTTGGCGTGGTGTTGAGCCAGGCCACGGCCTCGGGCCTGGCGTTGATCGGCTGGCTGGCGAACCTGGTGCTGATTCCAGTCGTGGCCTTCTATCTGCTGCGGGATTGGGACCTGATGATGGCGAAGATACGCAGTCTGCTGCCGCGTCACCGTGAAGAACGCATCATGACCCTGACCGGCGAATGCCACGAAGTGTTGGGGGCGTTCGTGCGCGGGCAACTGCTGGTGATGGTGGCCCTGGGCTTCATCTATGCGGCCGGGCTGATGCTGGTGGGACTGGAGCTTGGGCTGTTGATCGGCTTGATTGCCGGCCTGGCGGCCATCGTGCCGTACATGGGCTTTGTGATTGGTATTGGCGCGGCATTGATCGCCGGATTGTTCCAGTTCGGCGGCGACCTGTACCCGATGGTGGGCATCGTTGCGGTGTTCATGGTCGGTCAGGCCCTGGAGGGCATGGTGCTGACGCCGCTGCTGGTGGGCGATCGTATTGGCCTGCATCCGGTGGCGGTGATCTTCGCGATCCTGGCGGGGGGCGAGTTGTTCGGCTTCACCGGGATCCTGCTGGCGCTGCCGGTGGCGGCGGTGATCATGGTGCTGGTGCGTCATATGCACGATTTGTACAAGGATTCGGACATCTATAGCGGCGCCGAAGACCCTGATCTTTAGGGCGAATGTCGGGCGCAGCGTCAGGGAAACTGTCGCTCCGCTGTCTTGCCGCTGCAAACCTTTGATTTTGCTCGTGGTCCGGCGCATTGTGCGGTCCGCGCCACGGGTATAAACTTTGCGCACTTTACACAGAGGCCACTAACGGTTCCTTGGGAACTGTTCAGTCAGCATGAAACCGATTCAGCTGCCCCTAGGTGTGCGTCTGCGTGATGACGCCACCTTTATCAATTACTACCCAGGCGCCAATGCCGCTGCACTCGGCTATGTCGAGCGGCTTTGCGAAGCCGACGCCGGCTGGACCGAAAGCCTGATCTATCTGTGGGGCAAGGACGGGGTAGGGCGCACGCATCTGTTGCAGGCCGCGTGCCTGCGGTTCGAGCAATTGGGCGAACCTGCGGTGTACCTGCCGTTGGCCGAGTTGCTCGATCGCGGCGTCGAGATCCTCGACAACCTCGAGCAGTACGAACTGGTCTGCCTGGACGATCTCCAGGC
Organism: Pseudomonas sp. A-RE-22; assembly: GCF_019956035.1. NCBI lineage: Bacteria > Pseudomonadati > Pseudomonadota > Gammaproteobacteria > Pseudomonadales > Pseudomonadaceae > Pseudomonas > Pseudomonas sp. A-RE-22. The sequence continues at coordinate 32,464 of NZ_JAHBCZ010000024.1, read as the reverse complement.
CGTGGCCGGCAAGGCTGACTGGGAAGAAGCGCTGTTTCACCTGTTCAATCGGTTGCGTGATAGCGGTCGGCGCTTGCTGATCGCCGCCTCGACGTCGCCACGGGAGCTGCCGGTGAAGCTGGCGGACCTCAAGTCCCGTCTCACCCTGGCGCTGATTTTCCAGATGCGCCCGCTTTCCGACGAAGACAAGCTTCGTGCCTTGCAGCTGCGCGCGTCCCGGCGTGGCCTGCACCTGACCGACGAAGTCGGGCATTTCATCCTCACCCGCGGTACCCGCAGCATGAGCGCGTTGTTCGAACTGCTCGAACGCCTCGATCAGGCCTCACTCCAGGCCCAGCGCAAGCTGACTATTCCTTTTTTGAAAGAAACCCTGGGCTGGTAGAACCGTTGCAGGTAGTGGCTCTTGGCCTGCTCTGGACACGGCGAAACCCGCGGTCCTGCTGGGCTGCAGGCCACGTGACGTTCAAAATGGGCTTAAGCGCTTAGATGTAAACGTAAAACCGAGAAGTCACATTTGCATCGATTGAATTTGCAAATGAGGTTGATAGAAGGCATAGTCTCGCCATCTTTACTACTTCAGCCACGGTCGTGCCCATGCTAAATCGCTTCGCACCCCTCGTGCCTCTCGCACTCGTTACCCTGTTGTTTGGTTGCGCTGCCCACTCCCCAGTGTCCCAGCAAGAGCAACAACCACAGGTCAAGAACTCCGTTACCGCCCAGTCTTCCTCCGTTGCGTTCCAGGAAGAAATGGCCTCCGACAAAGAGCTCGCAGCCTTCGCCGGCAGCAAGCCTTACCAGCTTCCAGTACTGGCCGACAGCATCCTGGAACGCGGTATGTCGTTGATCGGTACCCGCTACCGTTTTGGCGGTACCTCTGAAGCCGGCTTCGATTGCAGCGGTTTCATCGGTTATCTGTTCCGCGAAGAGGCCGGCATGAACCTGCCGCGTTCCACTCGCGAAATGATCAACGTGAATGCCCCTCTGGTGGCTCGCAACCAACTGGAACCCGGTGACCTGCTGTTCTTCAGCACCAACGGTCGTCGCGGTCGTGTCAGCCACGCCGGTATCTACCTGGGCGACAACCAGTTCATCCATTCCAGCAGCCGCCGCAGCGGTGGTGTGCGGATCGACAGCCTGGGCGACAGCTACTGGAGCAAGACCTTCATCGAAGCCAAGCGCGCCCTCGCCATGGCACCGACGGTGGTCACTGCTCGCAAGTAAGCACACAGTTTGTAAGGCAAACTTAAAGTCTTACTTGAAGTTTGCCGTATAGCCGCTAGAATCCTAGATCATTGATTGATGGCAATCCGCCTGCGTACTCCGCAGGCGGATTTGTTTTCATGCCCACGGCAGAAAAGCCGCATCCAGATCAGGATTGTTCTGCATATGTCGACGTCGGCCCGCCTCGCCCTCATGTTTTTTGCCGCGCTGCTCAGCGCGTGCGCCAGCCGCACTCCGCCGCCGCCTGCTCCAGTGCGAGCTCCGGTGGTCTTTGCTCCCGCGCAACCCTTTTCCCCGGCCGCCGAAGATGTGCTCTTCCGGGCGCTTGGCCTGGTGGGCACACCTTATCGCTGGGGCGGTAACACACCGGATTCGGGTTTCGATTGCAGTGGCCTGATTGGCTATGTCTACCGCGATGCCGCCGGCATTTCCCTGCCACGTTCCACCCGCGAGATGATTGGCATGCGTGCCCCGGATGTCGGCAAGGAAGCCTTGCAGAGCGGCGATTTGATCTTCTTCGCCACCAATGGTGGCTCCCAGGTCAGCCATGCCGGGATCTATGTCGGTGAGGGCCGTTTCGTCCATGCGCCGGCCACGGGAGGCACGGTCAAGCTCGATAGCCTGTCCAAGGCCTATTGGCAGAGGGCTTACCTGGGCGCCAAGCGTGTGCTGCAGCCGGAGCATCTGGCGCGTAACCCCTGAGTTGTTGTTGCCCTGATCTGTGGGAGCAAAGCTTGCTCGCGAAACAGGCACCTCGATCTCTGAAAGACCGCATCGCCTTCATCGCGGGCAAGTCTTGCTCCCACAGGTCAGGAGTAAATCCCCTCGTCACAAGGGGTGTGTCGGCCTTATTTACCTGACACGCGCCAGATCTTGTTCCCCACATCATCGGCCACCAACAAGCCACCCTGCTTGTCGATCACCACGCCCACTGGTCGGCCCTGGGCTTTTTCGTCGGCGTTCAGGAAACCGGTCAGCACATCCACCGGTTGTCCCATCGGCTTGCCGCCGTTGAACGGTACGAAAATCACTTTATAACCACTGTGGGGCTTGCGGTTCCAGGAGCCGTGCTGGCCAACGAAAGCCCCTTCGGTAAACGGTGCAGGCAAGGTGCTGCCCTCGGCGAAGGTCAGCCCCAATGAGGCGGTGTGAGGGCCGACGGCGTAGTCCGGGGCGATGGCCTTGGCCACCAGGGCCGGGTTCTGTGGTTCGACCCGGACATCGACATTCTGCCCATAGTAGCTGTAGGGCCAGCCATAGAAGGCCCCGTCCTTGACCGACGTGATGTAGTCCGGCACCAGGTCGCTGCCGATCTCATCCCGCTCGTTCACCGCTGTCCAGAGCGCGCCGCTGCGGGGTTCCCAGGCCAGGCCGTTAGGGTTGCGCAAGCCCGAGGCGAAGATACGGTGATTTCCGCTGGCACGGTCCACTTCCCAGATGGCGGCGCGACCTTCTTCGGCCTCCATGCCGTTTTCCGCGACGTTACTGTTCGAGCCGGTGGTGACATACAACTTGCTGCCGTCACGGCTGGCAATCACGTTCTTGGTCCAGTGATGGTTGAGTGTGCCCCCGGGCAGATCGACGACCTTGGTCGGCTGCGCCTTGATTTGCGTGTCACCGTCCTTGTAGGGGAAACGGATCAATCGGTCGGTATCGGCCACGTAGAGGTCATTGCCGACCAGGGTCATGCCGAACGGTGAGTTGAGGTTTTCCAGGAACACCGTGCGGGTTTCGGCGATGCCGTCGTGATTGGCGTCGCGCAACAGGGTGATGCGATTGGGGCTGGGCACGCCGGCGCCGGCGCGGCCCATGACTTTTTTCATCACCCAACCCCGGATGCCCTTGGCGTCGTCCGGCTTGGGTGGGGCGTTGGTTTCGGCCACCAGCACATCACCATTGGGCAGCACATAGAGCCAGCGCGGATGGTCCAGTCCTTCAGCGAATGCACCCACTTGCAGGCCCTGGGCCGGGGTCGGCTTGGCGCCTTGCGGCCAGCCGACGGCTTCGGCGATGTTGACGGTGGGCATCAGGGTCTTGTTCGGTTCGGGCAGTTTCGGCGCTGGTCCGGTGCCGTCGGACACTTGCAAGGTGGACGACTCGCCGCAAGCGACAAGTCCGGCGGCAAGGACGACGATCAGGAGGTGGGGTGGCTTGAGCATGCTGGCTTCCCTATGAATGCATGTAGTTATTCATAGAGGAGCGTAGACGCGTGATGGTTCAACGGCGGGTGGGCCCCGTCAGCCAGGCAAGCAAGCTCCCTTTGGGAGCTTGCTTGCACAGTTCCTTGTTGAATGAATCAACCATGGGCCTGTTTGAATAGCATCGCAATGCCAGGATGGTAATGACCGGCTTCATTGCGCAACTTGCGGTAGGCGTAAGGGAAGTACCAGGCCGCGGCGCAGGTGTTTTCCTTCTGCAGGTCATCGATCATGTCCTGCAATTCTTCGGGCGTGGCGCTTTGCTGGGCTTTTTGCGGCGAGACGAACAGGCAGCCCAGCTTCAGGTCGCTGGCATAGCTGATGCGCTTGGCATCGCTGGTGGCTTCCAGTAGCGGCTGGGTCAGGTTCAGGTTGTTGACCTTGGGCCAGCGCTGGGTGGCCTGGATGAAGGCGCGCTCCTCGGTGCTGGCGATGAACAGGTCGGCGCTGACGTTGCGTTCGCCTTCTTCATTCTGCTTGCGGGTCGGGGCGTTCTGCAGCGTGACCATCTCAGCCATCCAGGCTGCGGCCGACAGCAAGCCGAGGTTGGCTTTTTCATCGAACCAGTAGGGCGTGTCGTTATCGCCACGCACCGCGTTGTAGCGGTCGATACAGTCAAACCAACGTTCCAGCACTGGACGCAGAAACTCCAGTTTTGGATTGCTGATGATCATCCCTTGCATGCTTTTGCCCTCTTGTTCTTGTGATATCGGGTCGTAATGTCGCTTTGATATCACTTGCCGCAGAATCCCACAAGATTGGCGTCATTTTATTGATCGGCGCCAATGATCGTCCCGACAGGCGGCTTTAATTGACGCTCCACCCCCAACCCTCTAACCTTCGCCGCTTGTTTCAGGTGCTCTGTGGCTGCGGTCGACAGAGTGAAACAGGGAAGCCGGTGAGTGCATACGAACCCGGCGCTGCCCCCGCAACGGTAAATGAGTCAACGCTGTGCTCAAGCCACTGTGTCGCAGACATGGGAAGGCGCACAGACCGGCACCACGCCGCTCATGAGCCCGGAGACCGGCCTGATTCATCCAACGGCATCACGGTGGGCGATGCCAGGCTTGTTGCCGTCTTTTTTTGTGCCCGCCCGCCGTTATCCAATCCCAACGGAGGCTTCCCATGACCGACTCCCTCTTCACCGACACGTCTGATCGCAACGAACGCCACCTGGCGCGCATGCTGCGCAAGAAAGCCGTGATCGACGAGCGCATCGCCAACTCGCCGAATGAATGCGGCCTGTTGCTGGTGCTGACGGGCAACGGCAAGGGCAAGAGCAGCTCGGCGTTCGGCATGCTTGCGCGGTCCATGGGCCACGGCATGCAATGCGGCGTGGTGCAGTTCATCAAGGGGCGCAACAGCACTGGTGAAGAACTGTTCTTCCGCCGCTTCCCGGAGCAGGTGCGCTTTCATGTCATGGGCGAGGGGTTTACCTGGGAAACCCAGGATCGCCAGCGCGACATCGCCGCCGCCGAAGCCGCCTGGGCCGTATCGCGCCAGTTGCTCAGCGATCCGTCCATTGGCCTGGTGGTGCTTGACGAGTTGAACATTGCCCTCAAGCACGGCTACCTCGACCTCGATCAGGTGCTGAGCGATCTGCAGGCCCGCCCACCGATGCAGCACGTGGTGGTGACCGGTCGCGGCGCCAAGCCCGAGATGATCGAGCTGGCCGACACCGTGACTGAAATGGGCATGATCAAGCACGCGTTCCAGGCGGGTATCAAGGCGCAGAAAGGCGTCGAACTGTGAGCGATCCCGCCATGACCAGCCGCCACTGTCCGGCGGTGCTGATCGCAGCGCCGGCCTCGGGCCAGGGCAAGACCACCGTCACCGCGGCGCTGGCCCGGTTGCATCGCAACCAGGGACGCAAGGTGCGCGTATTCAAATGTGGCCCGGACTTCCTCGACCCGATGATCCTGGAGCGGGCCAGTGGCGCGCCGGTCTATCAATTGGACATGTGGATGGTCGGCGAGCAGGAAAGTCGCCGACTGTTGTGGGAAGCCTCTGCCGAAGCGGACCTGATCCTGATCGAAGGGGTGATGGGGCTGTTCGACGGCACCCCGTCGAGCGCCGATCTGGCGCGGCATTTTGGCGTGCCGGTGCTGGCGGTGATCGACGGCACGGCCATGGCCCAGACTTTCGGCGCCCTGGCCCTGGGCCTGGCGCGTTATCAACCCGACCTGCCGTTCGCCGGGGTCTTGGCCAACCGGGTCGGCACCTTGCGCCACGCGCAGTTGCTTGAAGGCAGCCTGACCGAAGGCTTGCGCTGGTACGGCGCGCTGTCCCGGGAAACCGGCATCGAATTACCCAGTCGTCACCTCGGTTTGGTCCAGGCCAGCGAGTTGAACGACTTGGACGTGCGCCTCGACGCGGCCGCCGAGGCCCTGGCCGGTAGTTGTGAAGTGGCGCTGCCGCCAGCGGTGGAGTTCGCCGCGCCCGAGGTGATTGCCGTTGAGCCGTGGCTCGCTGGGGTATGCATCGCCGTGGCCCGTGACGAAGCGTTTGCCTTCACCTATGGCGCCAGCCTTGATCTGCTGCGGGCCATGGGCGCGCAGTTGAGCTTCTTTTCGCCGATTCATGACAGCGAACTGCCCGAGGCGGACAGCCTTTATCTGCCTGGCGGTTATCCGGAACTGCACCATGTTGCGCTTGCCGGGAACGCGCCGATGCTCGCGGCGATCCGTGCCCATCACGCAGCCGATAAACCGTTGCTCGCCGAATGCGGCGGCATGTTGTATCTGCTGGATTCATTGACCGATGTCGAAGGCGTGCGCACCGAACTGCTGGGTTTGTTGGCGGGTGATGCGCAGATGCAAAAACGCCTGGCGGCCCTGGCGTTGCAAGCGGTGGACTTGCCGGAAGGCACCTTGCGTGGGCATACCTATCATCATTCGCTGACCAGCACCGAACTTGAACCGATTGCCCGTGGCCATAGCCCCAATGGCGGGCGCGGGGCGGAAGCGGTTTTCCGTAAGGGGCGGATGACGGCTTCCTATGTGCATTTTTATTTTCCGTCCAATCCCAGGGCGATTGCTGCGTTGTTTGCGCCGGATCCTGAGACCGCTATCGCGAGCAAGCTCGCTCCCACAGGGGACCCAGTGATCTCAAGTGCAACGCTAGCCAATGTGGGAGCGAGCTTGCTCGCGAAGAGGCCATGACAGACACCGCTTTCTCCCAGGCCGAACGCAACGCCATCTACCGCGCTATCGCCGAGCGCCGCGACATGCGCCATTTCAGCGGCGGGACGGTTGAGCCGGCCTTGCTGCGCCGTCTACTGGAAGCCGCACACCAGGCCCCCAGCGTCGGGCTGATGCAACCGTGGCGATTCATCCGCATCAGCGACCGCGCCTTGCGTGGGCAGATCCGCGAACTGGTGGAGCAGGAACGCATTCGCACCGCCGAGGCCCTGGGTGAGCGCAGCGATGAATTCATGACGCTCAAGGTCGAAGGTATCGACGACTGTGCCGAAGTGCTGGTGGCGGCGTTGATGGAAGATCGTGAGCGGCACATCTTCGGTCGTCGGACCTTGCCGGAAATGGACCTGGCCTCGCTGTCCTGCGCGATCCAGAACCTGTGGCTGGCTTCCCGCGCAGAAGGGCTGGGGATGGGCTGGGTGTCGCTATTCGAGCCTCAGGCCCTGGCCGACCTGCTGGGCCTGCCCGCCGGGGCCAAGCCGCTGGCGATCCTCTGCCTGGGCCCGGTCGAGGGTTTTTATCCGGCGCCGATGCTCGCCCTGGAAGGTTGGGCGCAACCGCGCCCGCTCAATGAACTGCTATATGAAAACCATTGGGGAGTGAGCCCATGAGTGTGGCGTTGCTCAGTGCCGCCGCTGTGGCGCTGGATGCGCTGCTGGGCGAGCCCCGGCGCTGGCATCCGCTGGTGGCATTCGGTGGCTTTGCCAATCGCATCGAACAACGTTTCAATTCCGGCGGACGCGGTTGGCGCAGCCATGGGGTGACGGCGTGGATCATCGCCGTGGTGCCGTTGACCTTGCTCGCCACGGCCCTGTCCTGGGCGCCGATGGTCGGCTGGCTGGTGGAGATCCTCGCCTTGTACTGTGCCCTCGGCCTGCGCAGCCTCGGTGAACATGTCGAGCCGGTGGCGCGGGCCTTGCGCAGCGGCGACCTGGAGGAGGCGCGCAAGCGTGTCGGCTACCTGGTCAGCCGCGAAACGGCGGAACTGGATGAAGCCGCCGTGGCCCGCGCCGCCACCGAATCGGTGCTGGAAAATGGCAGCGATGCGGTGTTCGCCGCGTTGTTCTGGTTCGCCGTGGCCGGTGCGCCCGGGGTGGTGTTGTACCGCCTGAGCAATACCCTCGACGCTATGTGGGGCTATCGCAACGAACGCTTCGAGCGCTTCGGCTGGGCTGCGGCAAAAATCGATGATGGGCTCAACTACATTCCGGCGCGCCTGGTGGCATTGACCTACGCGCTGCTCGGTAAAACCCGCCTGGCGCTCAAGTGCTGGCGCACCCAGGGTCCGACCTGGGACAGTCCCAACGCCGGACCAGTGATGGCCGCCGGTGCCGGAGCGTTGGGTGTCGAGCTGGGCGGGGCGGCGGTTTATCACGGCGAACTGCACCAGCGTCCAGCGCTGGGCGAAGGCGTGCCGGCGAGTGCCGACGCCATTGATCGCGGCTGGCAATTGGTCCAGCGCGGCGTATGGTTATGGCTGCTGATTCTCTGCCTGGGAGCTGAGTTTTATGCTTGAGCACGGTGGCCGTTTGCGCAACGCAATCCGGCAATACGGCATTGCCGAGGCTGATTGGCTCGACTTGTCCAGCGGCCTCGCGCCTTGGCCGTTCGACGTCCCGGCGATTTCCCTGCGCGCCTGGGCGCGCCTGCCGGAAACCGATGACGGCTTGGAGCAGGCGGCCTGCGATTATTACGGCGCGCTGAATGTGCTGCCAGTGGCCGGTTCGCAGATGGCCATCCAGCTGTTGCCGCGCCTGCGCCGGGCCGGCAAGGTCGGTGTCTTGTCGCCCTGTTACGCCGAGCACGCCGAAGCCTGGCGCCGCAGCGGCTACATCGTGCGCGAAGTGCTGGAGTCGGAGGTGGATTTCTTTCTCGACAGCCTCGACGTGCTGGTGGTGGTCAATCCGAACAATCCCACGGGCCTGAGCCTTGCGCCCGAGCGCTTGCTGGACTGGCATGCGCGCCTGGCCCAGCGCGGTGGCTGGCTGGTGGTGGATGAAGCCTTCATGGACGTCACGCCGGCGTTGAGCCTGGCGGCGCACACCCATCTGGTCGGGTTGATCGTGCTGCGCTCGTTCGGCAAGTTCTTTGGCCTGGCCGGGGTTCGCCTGGGGTTTGTATTGGCCGAACGTCGCTTGCTCAAGTTGCTCGCCGAACAGGTCGGGCCGTGGGTCGTCAGTGGGCCGACCCGAGTGCTGGGCCAGGCGTGCCTGCTAGACACCGACGCCCACGCCCGCCAGCGCCAACGCTGCGAAGCCACCAGCCAACGCCTGGCGCTGATGCTCGAACGCCACGGCTTCAAGCCGCAAGGTGGCTGCGGATTGTTCCAATGGCTGGTCACCGAGCGCGCCTTGGGACTTCACGATTTCATGGCCCATCGCGGCATTCTCCTGCGCTTGTTTACCAACACCAGCAGCCTGCGCTTCGGACTGCCGGCCGACGACAGCGAATTCCTGCGCCTCGAACAGGCCTTAGAGGCCTACGCCAAGGACACCCAATGACCACAGTGATGGTGCAGGGCACCACGTCCGATGCCGGCAAAAGTACCTTGGTCACGGCTTTGTGCCGCTGGGTCCGGCGCCAAGATGTGAGCGTGGTGCCGTTCAAGCCGCAGAACATGGCCCTCAACAGTGCCGTGACGGCCGACGGCGGCGAAATCGGCCGCGCCCAGGCCGTGCAGGCCCAGGCGGCGGGGTTGGAACCGCACACCGACATGAATCCGGTGCTGCTCAAGCCCAACAGCGACACCGGCGCCCAGGTGATCATCCATGGCCGTGCCGTGACCACCATGACTGCGGTGGCCTATCACGATTACAAAGCCATCGCGATGCAAGCCGTGCTGGCCTCCCACGCGCGCTTGAGCGCGGCCTATCCGGTGGTGATGGTGGAAGGCGCCGGCTCGCCGGCCGAGATCAACCTGCGCGCTGGTGACATTGCCAACATGGGCTTTGCCGAGGCGGTGGATTGCCCGGTGCTGCTGATCGCCGATATCAATCGTGGCGGGGTGTTCGCTCATCTGGTCGGCACCCTGGAGCTGCTTTCGCCCAGTGAACAGGCGCGGGTCAAGGGCTTCATCATCAACCGTTTTCGCGGCGACATCGCCTTGCTGCAACCGGGCCTGGACTGGCTGGAAGCGCGCACCGGCAAACCGGTGATCGGCGTGCTGCCCTACGTGATGGACCTGCACCTGGAAGCCGAGGACGGCCTCGACCAGCGCCAAACCGCCAAGGCTGAGCAGGTGCTCAAGGTGGTGGTGCCGGTGTTGCCGCGCATCAGCAATCACACCGATTTCGATCCACTGCGCCTGCACCCGCAGGTCGACTTGCAATTCATCGGCCCCGGCCAGCCCATCCCGCCGGCTGACCTGATCATCCTGCCCGGTTCGAAAAGCGTGCGCAGCGACCTGGCCTATCTACGCGCCAACGGTTGGGCAACGGCGATCAACCGTCACCTGCGCTACGGTGGCAAGCTGCTGGGTATCTGCGGCGGTTTGCAGATGCTCGGCCAGCAGGTCCACGACCCGTCGGGGCTCGAAGGCGCGGCCGGTTCCAGTGCCGGGCTGGGCCTGCTGGATTTCGACACGACGCTGGAACACGAGAAGCAATTGCGCAATGTGCGCGGGCGACTGGCCTTGGAAGAGGCTGAGGTCAGCGGCTATGAGATCCACGCGGGCGTGACCACCGGCCCGGCCCTGGAAAACCCCGCGGTGCATCTGGAGGACGGTCGTTGCGACGGTGCCCAGAGTCTCGACGGGCAGGTGTTCGGCACCTACCTGCATGGGCTCTTTGAGTCGCCGGCGGCCAGTAGCGCGTTGTTGCGCTGGGCCGGGTTGCAGGATGTGCAGGCGGTGGATTACCACGGGTTGCGCGAGCGGGACATCGAGCGGCTGGCGGATCTGGTGGAGCGGCATTTGGATACTCGGTTGCTGCGTGAACTCTGTGGGATTTGAGGTGGCTGTGCCGGCCCCTTCGCGAGCAAGCTCGCTCCCACATTGGATGTCTGATGACCACAGAATTCGTGCACACCATAACTCCCCCTGTGGGAGCGAGCTTGCTCGCGAAGAGGCCAGTCGCCACAGCGCCAAATAAAAGGTAATGACCCATGCTGCAACTGATCCTCGGCGGCGCCCGCTCCGGCAAGAGTCGCCTGGCGGAAAAACTCGCCACAGACACCCAATTGCCAGTGACCTACATCGCCACCAGCCAACCCCTGGATGGCGAGATGAACGCGCGAGTCGTGCAACACCGCGCGCGGCGCCCGACCCAATGGGCGCTGGTGGAAGAACCCCTGGCCCTGGCGCGGGTGCTGCGGGAAAACGCCGCCCACGGGCAATGCCTGCTGGTGGATTGCCTGACCCTGTGGCTGACCAACCTGCTGATGCTCGACGACCCCGAGCAACTGAGCGCCGAACGCGAAGCACTGCTGGACTGCCTGGCCGCGCTGCCCGGGGAGATCATTTTTGTCAGCAACGAGACCGGCATGGGTGTCGTGCCACTGGGCGAGCTGACTCGCCGTTACGTCGATGAAGCCGGTTGGCTGCATCAAGCCTTGGCCGAACGTTGTCAGCGCGTCGTGCTGACCGTCGCCGGCCTGCCCCTGACTCTCAAAGGTACTGCGTTATGAATCACTGCTGGTGGCTGGACCCGTGCAAGCCCGTCGATACCCAGGCCCTGGAACAGGCTACGGCCCGTCAGCAACAACTGACCAAACCAGCGGGCTCCCTGGGGCGGCTGGAGTCGGTGGCGGTGCAACTGGCGGGCCTGCAAGGGCAGGTCAAACCGAGCCTGGAGCGGCTATGGATCGCGATTTTCGCCGGTGACCATGGCGTGGTCGCCGAGGGCGTATCGGCCTATCCCCAGGAGGTCACCGGGCAGATGCTGCTCAACTTCGTCAGCGGCGGCGCGGCCATCAGCGTCCTGGCGCGGCAACTGGGCGCGTCGCTGGAAGTGGTGGACCTGGGCACCGTCACGCCTTCGCTGGACCTGCCCGGCGTACGGCACCTGAACGTCGGGCCGGGCACGGCGAATTTTGCCCAGGGCCCGGCAATGACCGTGAGCCAGGGCGAGCAGGCCTTGCACGCCGGACGCGACAGCGTGGCGCGGGCGGTCGCGGCCGGGACGCACTTGTTCATCGGCGGCGAGATGGGCATCGGCAACACCACGGCCGCGAGCGCCCTGGCCTGCGCCTTGCTCGAATGCCCGGTGGCGCATCTGGTCGGGCCGGGCACGGGGTTGGACGCGGCGGGTGTCAGCCGCAAGGCCCAGGTGATCGAACGGGCCCTGGCGCTGCACACTGTTCAGGGCAGCGACCCGTTGCAGACCCTGTTCAACCTCGGCGGTTTTGAAATCGCCGCGTTGGTCGGTGCGTACCTGGCCTGTGCCCAGCAGGGCGTCGCCGTGCTGGTGGATGGTTTCATCTGCAGCGTCGCGGCCCTGGTGGCGGTGCGCCTCAATCCCGCGTGCCGGCCCTGGTTGCTGTTCGGCCATCGCGGCACCGAGCCGGGCCATCGCCACGTGCTGGAAACCCTCGGCGCCGAACCGCTGCTGGACCTCGGCCTGCGCCTGGGCGAGGGCAGTGGTGCGGCGTTGGCGGTGCCACTGTTGCGCCTGGCCTGTGACCTTCATGGGCAAATGGCGACGTTCGCCGAAGCGGCCGTGGCGGATCGCCCGGCATGACCTTGCGCCTGGACCTGCTGCGTCACGGCGAAACCGAGCTGGGCGGTGGCTTGCGCGGCAGCCTCGACGATGCCTTGACGGCCAGGGGCTGGGAGCAGATGCACACGGCAGTCGAGCAAGGCGGGCCCTGGGATTGCCTGGTGAGTTCACCGTTGCAACGTTGCGCCCGTTTCGCCGAGCAACTTGGTGCCCGACTCGGCGTGCCGGTGCAGCTGGACAAAGATCTGCAAGAGCTGCATTTCGGCGCCTGGGAAGGCCGTAGCGCAGCAGCGCTGATGGACACCGACGCCGAGGCACTGGGCCAGTTCTGGGCCGATCCCTATGCCTTCACACCCCCCGAAGGCGAGCCGATGCTGGCGTTTTCCAGCCGCGTGCTGGCGGCGGTCGAACACCTGCACTCGGCCTATGCCGGTCAGCGGGTCTTGCTGGTCAGCCATGGTGGCGTGATGCGCCTGCTGCTGGCCCAGGCCCGGGGTCTGCCTCGGGAGCAATTGCTCAATGTCGAAGTCGGCCATGGCGCGCTGTTTTCCCTGGCTGTGTCGGCAGGGCCCGTGCTCAAAGAGGCGGATTGACGATGCTGCCCTTCTGGATCGCCTTGCAATTTCTCAGCAGCCTGCCGGTGCGCCTGCCCGGCATGCCCGAGCCCGAACAGCTGGGCCGTTCGTTGTTGTTCTATCCGGTAGTGGGGCTGTTGTTCGGCGCCTTGCTGTGGCTGCTCAATGCACTGCTGATGGGTACACCGTTGCTGCTGCACGCTGCGCTGTTGCTGAGCGCGTGGGTGTTGCTCAGCGGCGGCCTGCACCTCGATGGCCTGGCCGACAGCGCCGATGCCTGGCTCGGTGGTTTTGGCGATCGCGAGCGCACGCTGCTGATCATGAAAGACCCGCGCAGTGGGCCGATCGCAGTGATCACCCTGGTGCTGGTGTTGCTGCTCAAATTCACCGCGCTGCTGGCGTTGATCGAGCAGGGACAAACGTTGGCCTTGGTCATCGTGCCGGTGCTGGGGCGTGCCGCGTTGCTCGGCCTGTTCCTGACCACCCCTTACGTGCGTGCCGGTGGGTTAGGCCAGGCGCTCGCCGATCACCTGCCGCGACGCTCGGGCTGGCAGGTGTTGGCGGCCTGTGCGTTGGGGAGCCTGCTGCTGTTGGGCTGGACCGGGCTGTGGACGCTGGTGGTTGCCGCGCTGGTGTTCATCGGGTTGCGACGGATGATGCTGCGCAGGCTGCAAGGATGCACCGGGGATACGGCGGGCGCCTTGCTGGAACTGCTGGAGATGGCCGTTCTGGTAGCGTTGGCGTTGAGTTGAATCCGGATCTTGCTGGCAGGACAGCGTTCATTTAAATTTGCATTCATTCAGTCGCGGGTATATACACGCATCATGCTTCCTTCCCAATGTCTGTGCATCAACCTGCGTCGTGCCGCCCGTGGCGTCAGCAGGTATTACGACGGCGCCCTCGACGGCTTCGGGATCAACGTTGCCCAGTATTCTTTGCTGAGCAACCTGGCGCGCCTGGACCAGCCGAGTATTTCTTCCCTGGCCGAGGCCATGGGCCTGGACCGCAGCACCCTGGGTCGTAACCTGCGGGTGCTGGAAGGCGAAGGGCTGGTGGCGCTGGCCGAGGGTGACGACCTGCGTAACCGCATCGTCGTGCTCACTGAAACGGGGCAGGCCCGGCTGGCGGCGGCGTTGCCTGCCTGGGAAGCGGCGCAGCAGAAACTGATCGATAAGCTGGGCGCCGAAAAGCGTGCGACCTTGCTGGCCTTGCTGGATGAACTGGCGTGAAGCCGGTTCGTTCGATAATAAGTGGGTATATACCCGCGACCGGAGAACAAGAATGACATCGATGTGGCGTACCTGTGGTTGGGTCCTGATGGGCAGCGCGCTGATCCTGGCGTTGTCCCTGGGCGTACGGCATGGCTTCGGCCTGTTCCTGGCGCCCATGAGTGCCGAGTTCGGCTGGGGCCGTGAGGTATTCGCCTTCGCCATTGCTTTGCAGAATCTGATCTGGGGCCTGGCGCAGCCGTTCACCGGCGCGCTGGCCGACCGCTTCGGTGCGGCGAAAGTGGTGCTGATCGGCGGTGTGCTGTACGCAGTGGGCCTGGTGTTCATGGGCATGGCCGATTCGCCATGGTCCTTGTCGTTGAGCGCGGGCCTTTTGATTGGTATCGGTCTGTCGGGCACGTCGTTTTCGGTGATTCTGGGTGTGGTCGGAAGGGCCGTGCCGCCGGAAAAACGCAGCATGGGCATGGGTATCGCCAGTGCCGCCGGTTCCTTCGGCCAGTTCGCCATGCTGCCCGGTACGCTGGGGCTGATCGGTTGGCTCGGTTGGTCGGCGGCGTTGTTGGCGCTGGGGCTGCTGGTGGCGTTGATCGTGCCGCTGGTGAGCATGCTCAAGGACGCGCCGTTGCCGGTCGCTGGCCATGAGCAAACTCTGGTCGAAGCCTTGCGTGAGGCATGCAGTCATTCCGGGTTCTGGCTGCTGGCGATTGGCTTTTTCGTTTGCGGGTTCCAGGTGGTGTTCATTGGCGTGCATTTGCCGGCGTACCTGGTGGACCAACACCTGCCAGCCAGCGTCGGCACCACCGTGCTTGCCCTGGTCGGGTTGTTCAATATCTTCGGCACCTATACCGCCGGCTGGCTGGGGGGGCGCATGTCCAAGCCACGCCTGCTGACTGGGTTGTACCTGGTGCGGGCGGTGGTGATCGGTTTGTTCCTGTGGCTGCCCGTGACCGCCACCACTGCGTATCTGTTCGGCATGGCGATGGGCTTTCTGTGGCTGTCGACGGTGCCGTTGACCAACGGCACGGTGGCGACCCTGTTTGGTGTACGAAATCTCTCTATGTTGGGTGGGATCGTGTTCCTGTTCCACCAGTTGGGCTCGTTCCTCGGTGGTTGGTTGGGCGGGGTGGTGTACGACCGTACCGGCAGCTATGACTTGATCTGGCAGGTGTCGATCCTGCTCAGCCTGTTGGCGGCGGCGTTGAACTGGCCAGTACGTGAACGTCCGGTGGCGCGCCTGCAAGTCCAGGCCGGCGCAGCATGAGTCGTGTCGGCCCGTGGTTGATCGCTGCCGGTGCCGGCCTGCTGCTGGCGTTCGCCTGGTGGGGTTGGCATCAGGGCGGGTTGGCCTTGATGCAGCTGGGCATGGGCAACTGCTGAACAATGGACGGCATCGGACGCTGCGAGTAACGTCGTGGTCTGACGTGCTTTTAAGGAAGATAGACATGTTGATGCGTTGGTTTGCTGTTCCCGCCCTGTTGCTGGCTGTGACCGGGCAAGTCTGGGCCGCCGGTTGCCCACCGTTGCTGGAAGGTTCGTTGCCCAAGCTGCGGGCCAAGGAAACCATTGATTTGTGCCAGCGCTTCGCCGGCAAGCCGCTGGTGGTGGTCAACACTGCCAGCTTCTGTGGGTTCGCCCCGCAATTCAAAGGCCTCGAAGCGCTCAACCAGCGCTACAAGGAGCAAGGGTTGCAAGTGCTGGGTGTGCCGTCCAATGACTTCAAGCAGGAGTCCAAGGACGGTGCTGAAACCGCCAAGGTCTGCTACGTCAATTACGGCGTGACCTTCACCATGACCGAACCTCAACCGGTGCGCGGTGCGGATGCGATACCGTTGTTCAGGCACCTGGCTGAACAATCCAGCGCGCCGAAATGGAATTTCTACAAGTATGTGGTGGACCGCCAGGGCAATGTCGTAGGCAGTTTTTCCAGCCGGATCAAGCCTGACGATCCCGATTTCATCAAGGCGGTGGAAGCGGCCATTGCTTCCAGACCCTGATCGCCAGCCACGAAAAAGCCCCGCCTCTTTGCAGAGTGCGGGGCTTTTTTTCGCTTCAGGTGGCGAGGGGTTCAGGTTCGCCGTGAAACATCAGAAGCGGTAGGTTGCACCGACACCGAAACCGTTGGCGCTGTTTTCATATTTGGCGTTGTAGGACTGGCCGAGGGCGTTGCTGCCGCTGACGTTGACTTTTTCTTCCTTGAGGTAGGAATAAGCCACGTCGATGGTCAGGTCGTCGGTCGGGCTCCAGCCGGCACCGAGGCTGAAGATGGTCCGGTCGCCAGTAGGGATGCGTGGCGAGCGGTCGGCGTTGTTGGTCGGTGCCTGGTCGAAGGACAGACCGGTACGCAGTACCCACTGTTTGTTCAACTGGTAGGAAGTACCGATGGCGTAGGCCCAGGTGTCGTGCCAGTTTTGCTCTTCGGTGATGGTACCGAGGAAGGCCGGAGCGAACACACCACCCGATGTTGTCACCCCTTCGTTATTCACGGTGATTTCTTTCAGGCGACTCCAGCGTGTCCAGGTGCTGCCCGCATAAACGGTCCAGGCATCATTGAGCTTTTGGGTGACCGAAAAGTCCACCGATTCAGGTGTGGTGATGTCCAGCGAGGCATCGTAGCGCCCGTTATTCAAAAGTACCGCAGGAGTACCGGCGCCAGGGCTCACTTCAGTGTGGCCTTCAAGCTTGTACTTGACCTTGGAGTGGTAGGTCAGGCCGACACGAGTGGTGTCGGTCGCCTGGACCAGCACGCCAATGTTGTAGCCGTAGCCAATGTCGTCGCCCTTGATCTTCACGTCGCCGTCATTAGCTGAAAACGGAGTGTTCAGCGTCGACTCCAGAGAGCCGGAAATACGGTTGATGGTCGGGCCGAAACCGATCGATACCTTGTCGTTGAAGGCATAGCTGACGGTTGGCTGGAACGTGACGACCTTCACTTCGCTCTTGCTACCGAAGTTGCCGCCCTGGAAGCCGTTTTCATAATCGGTGATCAAGCCAAACGGTGCGTAGACACCCAGGCCGAATGCCCATTGATCATCGATAGGCTTGACGTAATAACCCATCGGAACGCCGGTCAGCGGGACCATGTCGCCCTTGTTAGTGCCGGACTTGGTGCCGCTGGCATCGTCGATATCGGTGGAGGCATCAATGGCGGCGAAGCCACCGGTGACTTGCTGGCGCTTGAGGCGCGACATGCCGGCAGGGTTGCCAAACACGGTGCTGGCGTCATCGGCAGCGGAAGAACGACCTGCGAAACCAGTGCCCATGCCACTGATGCTTTGTTCGTTCAAGGCAAAGCCACTGGCGAAAAGTTGGGTGGATGCCAAGGTCACGGCAAGGCCAAGGGTGGTTTTGAGCATGATTTTTTTCATTGTTAGAACTCCTGATGATCACCGGGGCGAAAATTACCAACATTTTCGTGCAAGCGCTATAGCCCGTATCGCTTGATTTAGAGGGGTTTTGTAGGACAATCCGACCAGATTCGCGACCGTTGCAGGAAGTTTCCAAATTTCCACATCAGCAAGCGACCTGATTCATGGGTGAAACACAGCTTCGCCATGCGCAGGTGAAATCTCGCAGGCGCCCTTGGGGGTGAAAGGTTTGTCGCCAGATGCGGGCCATGCCAAGCAGGTCATCGGCTTCAGGAAGCGGAGTGTTCTGTTCCTCCACCAGCAGCCAGGCAATGGCGGTGGCATAGCGCAGGTTGACGGTCAATTCCAGGTGCGGGCCGCTGAGAAAGGCGTGCTGGCTGGCCAGGCCGCGTACCAGGCTGGCTCGTTCCGGGTCCAGCGCCAGGTAATGGTCCCAGAGTGCCTGGTGTCGGGGCTCGGTAATGCGATACAGGCCATGCCCGCGGCGATCATGCAGGGCTGAACCCAGGGCGGACTGGCTGGCGGCAATACCCAGCAACAAGGATTCCGCAGTTGCGCTGTGACGCTCAAGGTAGAGGAGCGTCGGGCGGATCACATATCGACACAGTTCGCTGGCAGCGATACCCATAAAACCCTCGAAGTGTGAAATGGGCGGAGCCTGAAGAGTGTGGGCTTGGCAGCGGTGGATCGGTCCAGGCCCCGCCGGAAGCGGATCATGCCGCTTGACTTGAAGTGTAGTGTCATATTTACGTTGTAAAGGACTGTTTTTAAAACATCTTCAACGAACGGTTATAACTGTTATATCCCTTGGTACTTACGCCGTTTCGCTTGATCGAGAAATTCCAGGCAATAAAAAACCCCGCTTTTTGGGCGGGGCCTTTGGAGTTTCAGCCTTTCTGGCGTCTCAGGCAACCAGTGCCTGGCGGGTACGCTCGATCACGGCCTGCAGCGGTTCGGCGCTGGAGTACTGATCGGGGTACAGGCGTTCGCTGTGACGGGCGATGCCGTGTTCGTTGACCAGGGTGAAGCTGAAGCAGCCTTTGCGAGCGGCCATGATCAGGCAGTTCATCGGGGCAAAAGCGTTGGTGAGGGTGCGGATAGCATCCTGTGCGTGGATTTGAGTAGACATGTTATGGGTGTTCCTACAAATGACACGGTTAAGAACCGTGCAACGTTAAAACGTTCCAGTAACGTCGACCACCATTGGTCGAACGAAGAACCCGACTGGAACAAAGCAGCCAGTTTGAGCGCTATATAAAGTGCGCGCTTGGGCTGGCAGGTAGGTACTTAGGAGGGCAGGCAACACATCAAGGGCAAAGGTTCTGGGCCCGGGGTGAAGATCCTGATCAATTTTGCAGGTTGGTTCGGTCAGAGTAATGAGCCTGGCAACACCCTTTGCATTCGATCAAAGGCTGTGTTGACGCAAGGTTTACCTGGAAACCATCGAGGGGGCCGGTCTCCTTTTTTCGGTGAGGTGTCCTTTGAAGGATGGCTGACCGTGGAGATGTGTTCGACCCGGAATTGACTTTCAGCTTGGTACTAACGCTGCGGATACTAACGGATCGAACTCGTGAAGGGAAGGGCGTTGGTTAAAAAATATTCAAGCAGGGCCATGCGTCGATGTCGGGATCGGACGCGTAGCACAGGACCCAACTGTACTCGGGTGTGTCCATGCCACCCACGCCGCGCGCAAGGCCCGAGGTTTATCCCCAGGTTTTACCGCCAGATGCGCCAAAAAAGCGCAGCGTTATAACCCATTCGGCTGTTACTTGTGCACACTCGCTGCACCACTTGTCACTGTACTGTCATGTCGAAACAATCCGGGGTGGGTGCCTGTATCCAAAATTTAAGTCAATGAAAAACATCGCTTTTTTTTACTGGTGAAAAAATCGTCAGTTTGAGCGCAGGCCCCGTTCCACAGGGCTTTGCGCGAGTTCAGGGTGGGTTGTCCACTGAGTTATCCACAGCTTCTGTGGATTGTCCCAAGCGCTTGCTCTAGCACGGGCGTGCTGGTTTTTTTCGGCTTTACCCGTACGAAAAAAGGAGTAGAGTGGCGCGCCTTCCGATCTAGCCCACAGTGTTTTATGAAGTTTCGCTCCGTATCAAATCCTGTTACCTCCACACCCCATGGTGTTGCCCCACCCAAGCGTATTTCGATGCGGGTGGCCGAGTGGCTACTCGACAGCCCGCGACTGGGAGATAGCCCCAGCGTCAAGCACTTGGCCGGCCGTTTACTCAAGCAACCGGCCCGCGAAGGCGTGGTGGCCGCGCAAAGTCGCCTCGGACAATTGATGTGCCGTGAATGCGGCAACGCCCGGGATCGCCGCATCGGCCAGGACCTGCTGCGCCAGGCCGCGCGGGCCGGCGATGATCGAGCCCGCCGGGCCCTCGGTGAAATCGAAGGCTGAAAACGAAGACCGAGCTGGGCAACCCCCGGCCGCTTGGTTAACCTTCGGGCTTTATTTGATCGGCAGGAATTGTCATGGCTATGGATTTGACCAGCCTGTTGTTTGGCCTGGCGGGCGCTGCGGTGCCATTGCTGGCACTGGCCTGGCACCTGCAACGCCAGGCCGGCGCTGCGCAGACCGAACAGGCCCTGCTGGAAGAACGCCTGGCCACCGCGCACATGGCCCACGACGGCCTCAATGCCCAGCTCGATGCCTGCCGCGATGAGATCAGCGACCTGAGCCAGGCCAACGCCGCCAAGCAAGCCGAGCTTGCCGCAGCCTGTCGTGAAGTCGAGTTGTTGCAAATCGAGCGGGACAACGCCCGGGATGCGGCCCACGCCTGGAACCTCGAGCGCGCCAACAAGGAAGCAGAATTGCGGCGGCTCGATGCCCAGGCGGCGTCGTTGCATGCCGAACTGCGCGAGCAGCAGGAAAGCCATCAGCAACGCCTGGATGATCTGCAAGGTTCGCGCGACGAGTTGCGGGCACAATTCGCCGAGCTCGCCGGAAAAATCTTTGATGAGCGTGAGCAGCGTTTCGCCGAAACCAGCCAACAGCGCCTGGGCCAGTTGCTCGATCCGCTGAAGGAGCGCATCCAGTCCTTCGAAAAACGCGTCGAAGAAAGTTATCAGGCCGAGGCCCGGGAACGTTTCTCCCTGGGCAAGGAGCTGGAGCGCTTGCAACAGCTGAACCTGCGCTTGAGCGACGAGGCCACCAACCTCACTCGGGCACTCAAGGGCCAGAAGACCCAAGGCAACTGGGGCGAGTTGATTCTGGAGCGGGTGCTCGAACATGCTGGCCTGGAGAAGGGCCGCGAGTATCAGACCCAGGTCAGCCTCAAGGGCCCGGACGGCGAGCGTTTCCAGCCGGACGTGTTGATTTATCTGCCTGGCGACAAACAAGTAGTGGTCGACTCCAAGGTCAGCCTCACGGCCTATCAGCAGTACGTGGCCGCCGAAGATGACGCCATTGGCCAACTGGCCCTCAAGCAACATGTGGTGTCGTTGCGAGCCCACGTCAAAGGCTTGGCCGGCAAGGACTACAAACGCCTGGACGGTTTGCACAGCCTGGATTTCGTGTTGTTGTTCGTGCCGATCGAAGCGGCGTTTTCCGCCGCCTTGCAAGCCGAGCCGAACCTGTTCCAGGAAGCCTTCGACCGCAACATCGTGATCGTCAGCCCGACCACGTTGCTGGCGACCCTTCGGGTGATCGACAGCTTGTGGAAGCAGGAACGCCAGAGCCAGAACGCCCGGGAAATCGCCGAGCGGGCCGGGTGGCTGTATGACAAGTTCGTCTTGTTCATCCAGGACCTGGATGAGATCGGCAGTCGCTTGCAGCAGTTGGACAAAGCCTACAGCGCGGCGCGCAACAAGCTGACGGAAGGGCGCGGCAACCTGATCAGTCGCAGCGAACAGCTCAAGCTGCTCGGCGCCCGGGCCAGCAAGAGCTTGCCCAGCGAATTGCTCGAACGGGCGATGACCGATGCGGATGGGCTGCCTGAGTTGCCGGAAGAGGCCAGCGAGAAAACCCAGGGCTGAAACACAAACCCAAGGCTGAAGCAGAAGCTTGTGGCAAGGTCATCTTGTGGGAGCAAAGCTTGCTCGCGATGGCATCCTTGAGACCGCCTTCGCGGGCAAGCCTTGCTCCCCACAAGATTTTCCATCGCCACAGGGGAACAGCGTGTCCCTCTGCCCATTACAACGGCAAATGCCGACTCAACAACGCCCGCAACGCCGCCGGCTTCACCGGCTTGGCCAGGTAATCCAGGCCTGCGGCATGCACCTGGGCTATCATCTCAGGTCGGCCGTCGGCGCTGATCACCACACCGGGAATCGGTTCGCCCATGCGCGTGCGCAACCAGGCCATCAGCTCGGTACCGGTCTCGCCGTCGTCCAGATGAAAATCCACCAGCGCCAGTTGCGGTCGGCCGCCCTGGGCCAGCCAACGCTCGCATTCTTCCCGGTTGCGCGCCGTCCACACCTGGCAACCCCAGCGTGTCAGCAGGCTGTTCATGCCGATCAGGATGCTGTCTTCGTTATCGACGCACAGCACCTGGGCGCCGCTTGGCAAATGACCGTTGGGTTCGGCCGTGGGGCTCGGTGCGACGACCTGTGTATGGGCCAAGGGCACGCTGACGCTGAACACGCTGCCACGCCCCGGCCAGGAGCGCACGCGCAAGGTATGGCCCAGCACGCGGCATAGCCCGTCGGCGATGGCCAGGCCCAGGCCCAGGCCTTTTTCGGCGCGGGTCTGGTGGCTGTCCAGGCGTTTGAACTCTTCGAAAATGACCTGCAGCTTATCCTCGGCAATTCCCGGCCCGCGATCCCAGACCTCCAGGCACAACTCGCCGTTGCGCCGGCGTACCCCCAACAGCACCGGGCCCTTGGCATAGCGGAAGGCGTTGGTGAGGAAGTTCTGCAGAACCCGCCGCAACAACTTGATGTCGCTGTCGACCCGCAGTCGCGAGCCTCGCATTCGGAATTTCAGGCCTTGTTCCTGGGCCAGCGCCGTGAACTCGGCGCCCAAGGTGTCGAACAATTCGTTGAGGACGAACGGCTTGCGGTCGGGATTGATCTTGCCGTTTTCCAGGCGGGAGATGTCCAGCAGGTCGGTGATCAGGTCTTCAGCGGAACGCAGCGAACTGTCCAGATGCTGCACCAATTGCCGGGCCTCGCTCGGCAAACCCTCGTGCTGGTGGGACAGCGCGGCAGAGAATAGCCGCGCGGCGTTGAGCGGTTGCATCAGGTCGTGGCTGACCGCAGCCAGGAATCGGGTCTTGGATTGATAGGCCGCTTCGGCGGTGCTCTTGGCTTCGGTCAGGGCCAGGTTCAGTTGCGATAATTCCCGGGTGCGTTCGGCCACCCGTTGCTCCAGCCCCTCGTTGGCTTCGGTCAGCGCTTGCGCGGCCTCACGGAACGCGGTGATGTCAGTGAAACTCATGACGAAACCGCCACCGGGCATCGGGTTGCCGATCAGCTCGATCACCCGGCCGTTGGGGAACAGTCGTTCAGAGGTATGGGCACGACCCTGGCGCATCCAGTGCAGGCGTCGGGCGACGTGAACTTCGGCTTCGCCTGGGCCGCAGAGACCACGCTCGGCGTTGTAGCGGATGATATCGGCAATGGGCCGGCCAACACTGATCAAGCCGTCCGGATACTTGAACAGCTCCAGATAGCGACGATTCCAGGCCACCAGCCTGAGGGACTGGTCGACCACGCTGATGCCCTGGCTGATGTTCTCGATGGCGCCTTGCAACAGCGCGCGGTTGAACTGCAAAACTTCCGAGGCTTCGTCTGCGATCCGCACGACGTCTTCGAGCTGCATCTCCCGACCTTCAATGGCGGCCTTAACCACAGCCCTGGTCGAAGAGGCCCCGAGTACACCGGCCAGCAGGCGTTCGGTGTGGGCGATCCATTCGCTGTCGGCGTTCTGGGTCGGGTTGAAGCCTTTGCCCTGGCGGTAGGCAAAGCGAATGAAACTCTGCCGTGCCCGCTCCTCGCCGACGAAACGGGCGGCCAGTTGCAACAGGTCTTCGATGTGCACCGCCAGCATTGAGCGGGGGTTGGGGCGGGCGCTGATTTCCTGGCCGATGAAGCGTCCGGCCTGCCAGTGTTCCGAGACGCGTGTGCGCGACAGCACGGACACCCAGGCGAACAACGTGAAGTTACCGGCCAGGGACAGGACCACCCCTTGGGTCAGGGGAGTAATCGGCAGGTTCAATGGATTGCCGTGCAGCCAGGCCAGGCCCGGGAAGCTACTGAGCGACCAGCCCAGGCTGTGAGCGGCGATCGGCAACACCAGGGTGTAGAACCACAGGAAAATCCCCATGGCGAGGCCAGCGAACACACCGCGGCGGTTGGCCTGTTTCCAGTACAGCGCGCCGAGCATGGCCGGGGCCAGTTGGGTCACGGCGGCGAAGGCGATCTGGCCGATGGTCGCCAGGCTCGCCGTCGAACCCAGCAGGCGGTAGCTGACGTAGGCCAGCAACAGGATCACGACGATGCTCACCCGACGCACCGACAGCATCCACTGGCGGAACACTTCGAAGGGCCGCTCGGCGTTGTTGCGGCGCAGCAGCCACGGCAACAGCATGTCGTTGGAGACCATGGTGGACAGCGCCACGCTGGCCACGATCACCATGCCGGTAGCCGCCGAGGCGCCACCAATGAACGCCAGCAATGCCAGGGCCGGATGGGCCTGGGCCAGCGGCAGGCTGATGACGAAGGAGTCCGGCAATACGGAGCTGGGCAGCATCATTTGCCCGGCGAGGGCGATGGGCACCACGAACAGTGCGGCCAGGGCCAGGTAGGCGGGGAATACCCACTTGGCCAGGCGCAGGTCCTGGGGTTCGATGTTCTCCACCACGGTCACGTGGAACTGTCGTGGCAAGCAGATGATCGCCATCATCGCCACCCCGGTCTGTACCACCATGGATGGCCAGTTGATGGTTTCTTTCCAGTACTGTTCCAGCCGTGGGGCGAGCATGGCCTGGCTGAACAGGTCGTCGAAGCCGTCGTACAGGCCGTACGTCACGAACGCTCCGACCGCCAGGAAGGCGAACAGCTTGACCAGGGATTCGAAGGCAATCGCCAACACCATGCCACGGTGGTGTTCGGTGGCGTCCAGGTTGCGGGTACCGAATACGATGGTGAACAGAGCCAGGATCAGCGAGACAATCAGCGCGGTATCCTGGGCGCGGGTGCCCATGGCATCGGCGCCGGCACCGATCAACAGGTTCACCCCGAGCACGATGCCCTTGAGCTGCAAGGCGATGTACGGCAGCACGCCGACCAGGCAGATCAGCGCGACCACTACCGCCAGGGATTGGGACTTGCCATAGCGGGCGGCGATGAAGTCGGCGATGGAGGTGATGTTCTCCTGTTTGCTGATCATCACCATTTTCTGCAGGACCCACGGCGCCAGCACCAGCAGCAGGATCGGCCCGAGATAGATCGGCAGGAATGCCCAGAGCTGTTCGGCGGCCTGGCCGACGGCGCCAAAGAACGTCCAACTGGTGCAGTACACCGCCAGCGACAGGCTGTAGACCCAAGCCCGCACCCGTGGCGGCAGCGGCGTGCTGCGTCGGTCGCCGTAGAAGGCGATGGCGAACATGATGGCCATATAGGCCAGGGCGACAACGGCAATCAGCCCGCTGGACAGCGACATGGAAACTCCCGGACAAAGACACCAGGACTTGAGCCCGGCAGGACAGTCTCGCATGCCCGCTCGGGTTCGTCAGTGTCGACCAAGGTCGAGGCGCGGTGGGGTGTCGCAGGTAGGGGGAATTCTTGGGTTATGCAGGGTTTTTGCTGGCCTCATCGCGAGCAAGCTCGCACACCGAGTCTTGGGCGAGCATAAATTTTGTATTCACAGCAGATCAAATGTGGGAGCGAGCTTGCTCGCGATGGCGGCCTTACTGAGCCAACGCAATATCCACCAGCCGATACAACTCCTCAACCGCTAACGGCGCGGTAGCAAAGAGGATACGAAACACCGTCGGCGCCACCACCACATTGATCAGCCGTTCGACGCCTGGATTGGGCTCATCGGGATAGCGGTCCAGGATGATCTGCAACTGACGGCTGATGATCCCCACGCAATACCCCGGGGTGGCGCAGGCCTGGATGTCGCGCATCATGTTGCGACCGGGCTCGGAACTCATTTCGTCCAGATACTGTTCGGCCCAGGCGAGCAGGTCGCCGCGCAGGCTGCCGGTGTTGGCGGGTTCGCTGTCGGGGCGCAAGCGGGCGATGGCGACATCGGCCAGCAGCGCCGGCAGATCACCCCAGCGTCGGTAGATGGTGGACGGCGTCACCCCGGCGCGCGCAGCGATTTGCGGCACGGTCAGGGTCGCGCGGTCCTGCTCTTGCAGCAGGTCGCGGACCGCCGAATGAATCGACTCTTGGACCCGGGCGCTTCGACCGCCGGGGCGTAAACCTTCTTTAATCGCCATGCGTCAGACCTTAACACAAAGAATTTGCTTTAAGCGCATGCTGGTAGCACACTCCACAAAAGCAAAAAATTAGCTTTTGCGAATACTCCTGTGGAGCGTGCCCATGTCCCGTCCAGCTTCGACCCGCGCCAGCCTGATATTCCTGGCGCTCACCTTGCTCGGTTTTCTCGCCGCGTCCAGCGCGCCGACGCCGTTGTATCACCTCTACCAGGAACAATTGCAATTTTCCCCGGCCGTCCTGACGCTGATTTTCGGTGTGTACGCCTTCAGTCTGCTGGCGGCCTTGCTGACCGTGGGTTCTCTGTCGGATTACCTGGGTCGCAAACCGGTGATCTTCGTGGCGCTGTTGCTCAACATGCTGGCGATGCTGCTGTTTATCAGCGCCGACAGCGTTGCCTGGTTGATCAGTGCCCGCTTGATCCAGGGATTTGCCACCGGCATGGCCACCAGTGTGCTGGGGGCTGCCTTGCTGGATTTCGACCGTCGCCAGGGCCCGCTGATCACCAGTGTCGCGCCGCTGTTGGGCATGGCATGCGGGGCGCTGGGCTGTGGCCTGCTGGCTGAATTCGCGCCGTTGCCCTTGCAACTGACGTACTGGCTTCTGTTGGGCTTGTTCCTGGCCCAGGCCGTTTACCTCTGGCGCCTGGCGGAAAGCGTCAGCCCGCAACCCGGTGCCTGGCAGTCCCTGCGGCCAACCCTGCATGTGCCGCCCCAGGCGCGGCAAGCCTTGTGGCGGGTCCTGCCACTGGACCTGGCGGCCTGGGCCGTGGGCGGTTTCTACTTGTCACTGGCACCGTCCCTGGTGCGAGCGGCAACCGGATCGACCTCCAACCTGATCGGTGGCGCGCTGGTGGCGGTGTTGACCCTCAGCGGCGCGTTATCCATCTACCTGCTGCGCAACCAGGAGGCCGACAAGATGTTGCGCCTCTCCGCGAGCTTGCTGGTGGTCGGTCTTGTATTGGTGCTGGCGGCGGTGCATGGCGCCAGCTTGCCATTGTTCTTCATTGGCACGCTGGTCACCGGCAGCGGTTTTGGCGCCGGATTCCTGGGGGCGCTGCGCAGCATCATGCCGCTGGCGTTGCCCCACGAACGGGCCGGTTTGATGTCGGCGTTCTATGTCCTCAGTTACCTGGCCTTCAGCCTGCCGTCGCTGCTGGCGGGGAACCTGACGCGGGTGTTCGGATTGATCCCGACCACCGATGGCTATGGCGCGGTGTTGATTGTGCTGTGTGTCGTTGCGTTGTTGGGGTTACGTCAATCCATGAGACCGGTCAGCGATGGCGCGCGGCCTTGAAACCAAGGGTGCAGGCGTCGCTGGCAGTAGGTTAGTCTTGGCGCCTCAGTCTTTTTTCCGGACGATCCCTTGAAAATCATTCGCAGCAAGTCCTTCACCGGGGACCGCGCCTGGGCGGCGCTGGATATCGCCAACATGAATGGCATCACCACGCGCCTGCACTGGACCGATCAGCCGTACAAATGGCACGTCAATGACGGCGAGGAAGTCTTCGTGGTGCTCGATGGGCAAGTGCGGATGTGCTATCGGGAAGAGGGTGTCGAAAAGGAAACCTTGCTGGAGGCCGGGGACATTTTCTACGCCTCGGTGGGCACCGAACATGTGGCCAGGCCCTTGGGCGAAGCGAGAATCCTGGTGATCGAGACCGAAGGCAGCGTCTGATGGTTATCTGCTAAACCGATAACATATAGAGAGATTACCCGTTATATAGATATTCGATTCGGCTCTAGCATGGCTCCACCTTATCCGAGGACAGGAGTTCGCCATGACATGCTGCGCTGCAAAAAACCGCTTGCGTCCATTGAGCCATTTGCCCAGGCCGCAGGAGGCCATTCGCCAATTCACGCCTAACTGGTTTGCCGTGGTCATGGGCACCGGAGTGTTGGCGCTGGCCTTGGCGCAATGGCCTGGGAATGTGCCGGGCCTGCGCCTTTTGGGTGAAGGCTTGTGGTTGTTCAACACGCTGTTGTTCGTGGTATTCGCCCTCATGTACACGGCCCGTTGGGTACTGTTCTTCGACGAAGCACGACGGATTTTCGGTCATTCAACGGTCTCGATGTTTTTCGGCACCATTCCCATGGGGCTGGCGACCATCATCAACGGCTTTTTGGCATTTGGGCTGCCGCGCTGGGGGAGCGGTGTGGTGGCGGTGGCTGAGGCGTTATGGTGGATCGACGTGGCCATGTCGTTGGCCTGTGGTGTGCTGATCCCATTCTTGATGTTCACCCGCCAGGAACACCGCATCGACCAGATGACCGCCGTGTGGCTCTTGCCGGTGGTGGCCGCCGAAGTCGCGGCGGCCAGTGGCGGGCTGTTGGCGCCGCATCTGGCCGACGCTCATGGGCAACTGGTCATGCTGGTGACCAGCTACGTGCTCTGGGCCTTTTCCCTGCCGGTGGCGTTCAGCATCCTGACGATTTTGCTGTTGCGCATGGCGCTGCACAAACTGCCTCACGAGAACATGGCCGCCTCGAGCTGGCTGGCCCTCGGCCCGATCGGCACCGGCGCCCTGGGCATGTTGCTATTGGGCAACGATGCCCCGCTGATTTTTGCCGCCAATGGCCTGTCCGGCGTGGGTGAAATCGCCGTCGGGTTGGGTCTGGTGGCCGGTATCACGCTGTGGGGGCTGGGGTTGTGGTGGATGTTGATGGCGCTTCTGATCACCGCGCGCTACCTGCGCGCAGGCATTCCCTTCAACCTCGGCTGGTGGGGCTTTACCTTTCCCCTGGGCGTGTACGCGTTGACCACGCTGAAGCTTGCGGACCTGCTGGGCCTGGTTTTTTTCAGCGTGTTCGGGGCTGTGCTGGTGGCGATGCTGGTGGTGATGTGGCTGATCGTCGGGCGGCGTACGGTCCTCGGTGCCTGGCACGGTGAGTTGTTTGTGTCGCCCTGTATTGCAGGGCTGGCGAAATAATCGCTAAAGACAGGTAATGTGTGGCCTGGATCAAAAAGCGTCATTCCAATAAGCGTCCACGTCACTCAGGAACATGGAAGATGAGTCACCCTTCGCAGTTCACCTTGCTTCGCACGCGGCGTTTCCTGCCGTTCTTCATCACGCAGTCCTTGGGCGCGTTCAACGACAACATTTTCAAGCAGTCGCTGATCCTCGCCATCCTCTACAAATTGACCATCGAGGGCGACCGCTCGATCTGGGTCAACCTCTGCGCGCTGCTGTTTATCCTGCCGTTTTTTCTGTTCTCGGCTCTGGCAGGGCAGTTCGGCGAAAAATTCGCCAAGGACGCGCTGATTCGTCTGATCAAGCTCGGCGAAATCGCCATCATGGCGGTCGGCGCAGTAGGGTTTCTGTTCGATCACTTATCGCTGATGCTGGTGGCGCTGTTCGCCATGGGCACGCATTCGGCGTTGTTCGGCCCGGTGAAGTACTCGATCCTGCCCCAGGCCTTGCGTGAGGAAGAGTTGGTCGGCGGCAACGGCCTGGTGGAGATGGGTACCTTCCTGGCGATCCTGGCCGGCACCATCGGCGCCGGGATCATGATGTCCTCGGCGCATTACGCACCCGTGGTGTCCACTGCGATCATCGGTGTTGCCGTGCTCGGTTACCTGGCCAGCCGCAGCATTCCGCGCGCAGCGGCGGCCTCGCCGCAGATGCGCCTGAACTGGAACATCTTCAGCCAATCCTGGGCCACCCTGAAACTGGGGTTGGGGCAAACC
Organism: Pseudomonas sp. A-RE-22; assembly: GCF_019956035.1. Classification (NCBI taxonomy): domain Bacteria; kingdom Pseudomonadati; phylum Pseudomonadota; class Gammaproteobacteria; order Pseudomonadales; family Pseudomonadaceae; genus Pseudomonas; species Pseudomonas sp. A-RE-22. The sequence continues at coordinate 2,940 of NZ_JAHBCZ010000024.1, read as the reverse complement.
CCGGCGGTGTCCCGTTCGATTGTCGGCAACTCCTGGTTCTGGTTCGTCGGGGCGATCTACCTGACGCAGATCCCGGCCTATGCCAAGGAGTGGATGCACGGTGACGAAACCGTGGTGACCTTGATCCTGACGGTGTTCTCGGTGGGGATCGCCTTGGGTTCGATGCTCTGCGAAAAGCTTTCCGGGCGCAAAGTCGAGATCGGCCTGGTGCCGTTCGGCTCGTTCGGGCTGACGGTGTTCGGCCTGCTGTTGTGGTGGCATTCCGGTGGAATCCCCGACAGCGTCGAGGGGCACGGTTGGCTTGAAGTGCTCGGTTTCGGTCACGCCTGGCTGGTGCTGATCGACATCCTGGGCCTGGGTGTCTTTGGCGGTTTCTATATCGTGCCGCTGTACGCGTTGATCCAGTCGCGCACGGTGGAGAACGAGCGGGCGCGGGTGATTGCTGCCAACAACATTCTCAACGCGTTGTTCATGGTGGTCTCGGCCATCGTCTCCATCGTGCTGCTGAGCCTGGCCAAACTGTCGATCCCGCAACTGTTCCTGGTGGTGTCGTTGCTCAACATTGGCGTCAACGCCTACATCTTCAAGATCGTTCCCGAGTTCAGCATGCGTTTCATGATCTGGCTGCTGAGCCATTCCATGTACCGCGTGGAGCACCGCAATTTGGAGGCGATCCCGGATGAAGGGGCTGCGCTGTTGGTCTGCAACCACGTCTCCTTCGTCGATGCCTTGCTGATTGGCGGCGCGGTGCGTCGGCCGATTCGCTTCGTGATGTACTACAAGATCTACAACCTGCCGGTGTTGAATTTCATCTTCCGTACCGCTGGGACGATCCCGATTGCCGGGCGCCAGGAAGACATTCACATCTACGAAAAAGCCTTCAAGCGAATCGCCCAATACCTGAAGGACGGTGAGTTGGTCTGCATCTTCCCTGAAGGAAAGCTGACCGGTGACGGTGAGATCAATGAGTTCAAGAGCGGACTGACACGCATCCTCCAGGAGACCCCGGTGCCGGTGATTCCCCTGGCGTTGCAGGGGTTGTGGGGCAGTTTTTTCAGTCGCGACCCGGCCAAAGGGCTGTTTCGTCGATTCTGGTCGCGGGTGACGCTGGTGGCGGGGTCGGCGGTCGCGGTGGAAGTGGCTGAGCCGGCGAAGTTGCAGGCGTTGGTGGGGGAGTTGCGTGGGACCGTCCGCTAGAACGAAAAACTGAAGGAGAAGACCTGTGGGATTAAAACCTGTGGGAGCAAAGCTTTCTCGCGATGGCGTCCTTGCGATCGCTATCGCGGGCAAGCCTTGCTCCCACAGACCCTGCTCCCCACAGGTTTTACTCCTACAAGTTCCACGGCTCCTAGAAGGTCTTGCTCCTGCAGGAGGGCTTAAGCGCTGACCTTGAGCCCGATCAACCCTGCAACGATCAACGCCACGCTGGCCAGACGAACCAGCGCCATCGACTCACCAAACAAAATGATCCCGGCGATCACCGTGCCCACGGCACCGACCCCGGTCCAGATCGCATAGGCTGTACCCAGCGGCAGTTCCTTCATTGCAAGGCCGAGCAGGCCAAGGCTGATCGCCATGGCGGCGATTGTCAGTGCAGTGGGGAGAGGGCGGCTGAAGCCGTCGGTGTATTTCAGGCCGACAGCCCAGCCGACTTCGAACAGGCCGGCAAAAAACAGAATGATCCAGGACATCACACACCTCATCGATGGATGGGGTCGTCCCCGGATAACGGTTGCTATGGCGTTGCGGGGTCGTCCCCGCATTGGGCGCAAGAATGCCCAATGCTGACGATTCGGTCAAGATTCGCCTTCAGTCCACCGCTTGGCGGGCCAATAGCTCACGGTCCTGTTTTTCGCTCATGCGCCGGAAGTACGTCGAGAGCAGGGCGCCGGAAATGTTGTGCCAGACGCTGAACAGCGCGCTGGGTACCGCCGCCAGTGGCGAAAAGTGTGCACTCGCCAGCGCTGCACCCAGGCCGGAGTTCTGCATGCCGACTTCCAATGACAGGGTTTTGCGCTGGGCCAACGGCAAGCCGAACAAACGCCCGGTGAAGTACCCCAGCAGATAACCGAAGCTGTTGTGCAGCATCACGATGGCCATGATCAGCAGGCCGGATTCGGCGATTTTCGCCTGACTGGCTGCAACCACCGCCGCGACGATGATCACGATGCTCACTACCGATATCAGTGGCAGCACTTCTACCGCATGACGAACCCGGGCACCCAGCAGGCGTTGGGCAATGATGCCCAGTGCGATCGGCAACAGGACGATTTGCAGGATCGACCAGAACAGCGCCGAGAACGACACCGGCAACCAGGCCGAGGCCAGCAGCCAGATCAGCGCCGGGGTCAGCAGAGGGGCAAGCAGGGTCGTGAGGGCGGAAATCGCCACGGCCAGGGCCAGGTCACCGCGAGCCAGCCAGGTCATGACATTGGACGATGTGCCGCTCGGGCAGCAGCCCACCAGGATCACGCCGACGGCGATCTCCGGCGGCAGACTGAACACTTGGCAAAGCAGCCACGCCGTACCGGGCATGATCACGAATTGGGCAACCACCCCCAAGGCGACGCGTCCTGGATGACGGGCCACTTCGGCGAAGTCTTCCAGCTTGAGTGCCAGGCCCATGCCGAACATCACCAGGCCCAGCAGCGGCACGATGGCGATTTTTAGACCGATGAACCAAGCTGGCTGCAGAAACGCCACCACCGCGAAAATCAGTACCCAGAAAGCGAAGGTATTGCCGACAAAGCGACTCAATGCAGCCAATGCGCGCATGACCTGATCCTTATTATTAAGAACACCACAAAACCCAATGTGGGAGCAACTGTCTTGGATGATTTATTTAGCCATCTTTTCCAGGGACAGCGAGGCTCCCACAGCTCTGGGCTATGCAAGTCTGAAGGGGATTCCCATAATCACAATTCAGGCGATGCGGCCCTT
>NZ_JAHBCZ010000023.1:0-72992 GCF_019956035.1 Pseudomonas sp. A-RE-22 | reverse complement strand
CCCGAATTTCTTGACGACTATAGAGCATTGGAACCACCTGATCCCATCCCGAACTCAGCAGTGAAACGATGCATCGCCGATGGTAGTGTGGGGTTTCCCCATGTGAGAGTAGGTCATCGTCAAGATTAAATTCCGAAACCCCTATCTGCTGACGCAGGTAGGGGTTTTGTTTTGCCCGCGGGAAAGTCATTTTGTGTTTCTATGCAACTGTCTTGCGCATGGCTATCATGCGGGCCTCATTATCAGGGCGCAGTCCGCATGCTCACGTTGCTAAAACTTCTGAAGGATGGTCGCTTTCATTCAGGGCAGGCGCTGGGTGCTGCGCTGGGTATCAGTCGTAGTGCTGTATGGAAGCAATTACAGCACTTGGAAGCAGAAATAGGGCTGTCTGTTCATAAGGTTCGAGGTAGGGGGTATCAGTTGGCTAAACCTCTGGTGCTTTTGGATGCGGCAGAGATTTGCGCAAAAGGCCTTCATGAGTGGCCTGTCCATATCTTTGACACTATTGACTCCACCAACGCCGAGGCGCTGCGTTTGATCGAGCGTGGGGTGGCGGCGCCATTCATGGTTTTGGCCGAGCGACAGGTCGCTGGTCGTGGTCGTCGTGGCCGTAAGTGGGTCAGTCCGTTTGCCGAAAATCTCTACCACAGCCTAGTGCTACGCATTGACGGCGGCATGCGACAGATCGAAGGGCTGAGCCTGGTCGTCGGGCTTGCTGTCATGCATGCCCTGCGTGATATGGGGATCGCTGAGGCGGGGCTGAAATGGCCTAATGATGTCCTGGTGGGAGAGAAAAAGATCGCCGGCATTTTGCTTGAGTTGGTGGGAGATCCCGCAGACGTTTGCCATGTTGTCCTGGGCGTGGGGATTAATGTGAATATGCAATCGACTGATGAGGTTGACCAGCAATGGACATCCATGTGTCTTGAGGCAGGAAGGGATTCTGATCGAAATGAGCTGGTAGCCCGATTGGGTGCGAAGCTTCAGCACTATCTGAAGCTTCATCATGCATCGGGGTTTGCCGCAATACAGTCGGAGTGGGAGCAATACCATCTTTGGCAGGGCAGGGCTGTCTCTCTGATCGCCGGTGTTAATAAAATTGACGGTATTGTGCTGGGCATTGATCACCAGGGTGCGCTGCGTTTGAAGGTAGAGGGTGTGGAAAAAAACTTTAGCGGTGGTGAGCTCAGCCTGAGGTTGCGTGATGATTCTTGAGCTTGACTGCGGCAATAGCTTTATCAAATGGCGTGCTCTTCGTGCCGACGGGGTGACGCCGGTTGACGGCGGCGTGGTCAGCTCTGACAGCGATTTGCTGGTGAGCCTGAGTAATGCCGAGAAGTTCCAGCTCAAGAAATGTCGTCTTGTTAGTGTGCGGACCGTGGAGGAGACAGATTCATTGGTCGCCTCTCTGGTTGATGCGTATGGGGTATCGGTGACCCGTGCTGTGCCTGCCCGAGAAATGGCGGGGGTGAAAAACGGCTACCAGGATTACGAGCGGTTGGGGCTTGATCGATGGCTGGCCCTGCTTGGTGGGTTCCATCTTGCTTCGGGCGCGTGCCTGGTCCTTGATTTTGGTACTGCCATTACGGCTGATTTTGTGGCGGCGGACGGTGAGCATCTCGGCGGATTCATTTGTCCGGGCATGCCTTTGATGCGTAACCAATTGCGTACTCATACGCGAAGAATTCGCTATGACGATATGGCAGCTGAGCGAGCCCATGAGAGTCTCGCTCCAGGTCGGACAACTGTCGAAGCGGTGGAGCGGGGTTGCATGTTGATGCTCAGAGGGTTTGTCCTGACTCAGCTTGAATTGGCGCAGCAATATTGGGGAAAGGATTTCGTGGTGTTTCTCACGGGTGGGGACGCCAATCTGGTTTCCGGGGTTGTTCCTGATGCCAGGGTGGTGCCCGACCTGGTATTTGTCGGTTTGGCGATGGCCTGTCCTTTGTCTTGAGGTTTCTATGCGGTGGTTGTTCCTGTTGTTGCTGGTTTTGAATGTCTTCTACTGCATCTGGCATCAGCAGGAGGCCCCACTTCGCGCCAAGGATGTGACTCCGCTCAGTTTGTACCGCGGTTCGCAGCAGGATATTCACCTGTTGAGCGAAACGGCGGATGCACTTGTCAGGCGCGACCTGGGTAAACCCGGTGAAGCGCCAAAGACCTGTGTTTACTTGGGTGGTTTTGTTCGTCCGGAGCTGGCCAGGCAGCTGGAGCAGCGATTGGCTGCCTCGGGCGTCGTAGGTCGTTCTGCTGCGCCGAACTCGCCAAATCTCCCTGAGGGTGGGGGATTCTGGGTTCAGGTTTCCCAGGAAAGCGCGGGAAAGGTGAATGAAACGTTGCTTCAAAACCTTTCTAAAGAATTCAATGAGTTAAAACATAAAATAATGCCATGCGAAGGGGTTGCACCCGCTGGGTAGTTTGCATAGAATGGCGCCCGCTTCGCAGCGAAGACCTTTAAAGGTTAGCGATACGAAGCGACGTCAACGCAGCTAACCTCAGGTTTTTAATGAGAAAATGCTTGACAGAAGGCTGGCATGATATAGAATGCCGGCTCGCTTAGGAGGGGTTCCCGAGCGGCCAAAGGGATCAGACTGTAAATCTGACGTCTACGACTTCGAAGGTTCGAATCCTTCCCCCTCCACCATTTTTAGCGTGAGCTGCAAGCTCCGCGGGTATAGTTTAGTGGTAGAACCTCAGCCTTCCAAGCTGATGATGCGGGTTCGATTCCCGCTACCCGCTCCAAGTTTGCAGGTTGTGCAAAGTGTTTCGCTCTTGTAGCTCAGTTGGTAGAGCACACCCTTGGTAAGGGTGAGGTCAGCGGTTCAAATCCGCTCAAGAGCTCCATATAACAAGGCAGATATGAAAATATCTGCCTTTGTTTTAATGGCTTGTGTGACTCGCTAAATTCTTCTCCTAGGGGTGATTTCGATGGCTAAGGAAAAGTTCGAACGTAATAAGCCGCACGTCAACGTTGGTACCATTGGTCACGTTGACCACGGTAAAACCACGCTGACCGCTGCTCTGACCCGTGTCTGCTCCGAAGTTTTCGGTTCGGCCAAGGTTGACTTCGATAAGATCGACAGCGCCCCGGAAGAGAAAGCTCGCGGTATCACCATCAACACCGCTCACGTTGAGTACGATTCGGCCGTGCGTCACTACGCACACGTTGACTGCCCAGGTCACGCCGACTACGTAAAAAACATGATCACTGGTGCTGCTCAGATGGACGGCGCGATCCTGGTTTGCTCGGCCGCTGATGGTCCGATGCCGCAAACCCGTGAGCACATCCTGCTGTCCCGTCAGGTAGGCGTTCCGTACATCGTTGTCTTCCTGAACAAGGCTGACATGGTTGACGATGCTGAGCTGCTGGAACTGGTTGAGATGGAAGTGCGCGATCTGCTGAGCACTTACGATTTCCCAGGTGATGATACTCCAATCATCATCGGTTCGGCTCTGATGGCTCTGAACGGCCAAGACGACAACGAAATGGGCACCACTGCTGTCAAGAAGCTGGTGGAAACTCTGGATAGCTACATCCCAGAGCCAGAGCGTGCTATCGATAAGCCGTTCCTGATGCCGATCGAAGACGTGTTCTCGATCTCCGGTCGCGGTACTGTTGTGACTGGTCGTGTTGAGCGTGGCATCGTCCGTATCCAGGAAGAAGTTGAGATTGTCGGTCTGCGCGATACTCAGAAAACTACCTGCACCGGCGTTGAAATGTTCCGCAAGCTGCTCGACGAAGGTCGTGCTGGTGAGAACTGCGGCGTGCTGCTGCGCGGCACCAAGCGTGACGATGTTGAGCGTGGCCAGGTTCTGGTCAAGCCAGGTACTGTCAAGCCGCACACCAAGTTCACTGCAGAAGTTTACGTTCTGAGCAAGGAAGAGGGTGGTCGTCATACTCCGTTCTTCAAGGGCTACCGTCCACAGTTCTACTTCCGTACAACTGACGTGACTGGTAACTGCGAGCTGCCAGAAGGCGTTGAAATGGTAATGCCAGGTGACAACATTCAGATGACTGTTACCTTGATCAAGACCATCGCGATGGAAGACGGTCTGCGTTTCGCTATCCGTGAAGGCGGTCGTACCGTCGGCGCTGGCGTCGTAGCTAAAGTCATCGAGTAAACAGTTGTAATGTCTTTTTCGGGCCGGCATAATGGTCGGCCTGATTTTGTTTTAGGTCAGTAGCTCAATTGGCAGAGCGACGGTCTCCAAAACCGTAGGTTGGGGGTTCGATTCCCTCCTGACCTGCCAGATTCACTCAGTGTGTCTGGCTTTCTTTTCACAGGATCTTCATAGATGACTCCTAAAGCTGAAGCTCAAGGCTCTCGCTTCGATCTGCTCAAGTGGCTAGTGGTAGTCGCTTTGGTGGTTATTGGCGTTGTTGGCAATCAGTATTATTCTGCTTCGCCGATCCTGTACCGCGTACTTGCATTGCTTGCCATTGCTGCTGTTGCTGCCTTTGTAGGCCTGCAGACAGCCAAGGGCAAGTCTTTCTTTGTACTCGCTAAGGAAGCTCGCACCGAGATTCGTAAAGTCGTATGGCCGACTCGCCAAGAAACCACGCAGACCACGTTGATTGTTGTGGCTGTTGTTCTGGTAATGGCGTTGCTGTTGTGGGGGCTCGATTCCCTGCTCGGCTGGCTTGTTTCCTTGATTGTTGGCTAAGGGTGTCCCGTGGCTAAGCGTTGGTACGTTGTGCATGCTTACTCGGGTTACGAGAAGCATGTTATGCGCTCGCTGGTAGAGCGCGTAAAGCTGGCTGGCATGGAAGATGGCTTTGGCGAGATTCTGGTCCCCACTGAAGAAGTGGTTGAGATGCGTAATGGCCAGAAGCGCAAAAGTGAACGTAAGTTCTTTCCGGGCTACGTGCTGGTACAGATGGACATGAACGAAGGGACTTGGCACTTGGTCAAGGATACCCCTCGGGTGATGGGCTTCATTGGCGGTACCGCCGACAAGCCTGCGCCGATCACAGATAAAGAGGCAGAAGCGATTCTGCGTCGCGTCGCTGATGGTAGCGACAAGCCGAAGCCGAAGACACTGTTTGAACCAGGTGAGGTTGTACGCGTCACTGACGGTCCATTCGCTGATTTTAACGGCACGGTTGAAGAAGTTAACTACGAAAAGAGCCGGATCCAAGTGGCAGTGCTCATTTTCGGTCGCTCTACTCCGGTAGAGCTAGAGTTCAGTCAGGTCGAAAAGGTCTGATTGAGCAGGCATCCCAACCCCGCAGCCCAAGGCTGTGGGGTTTTGTCGTCACTGGGATAAACGCGCAAGTAACCGGGGAGCCTTTCGAGGCGTTCGAACCCGTAATTGGAGTGCCTCATGGCCAAGAAAATTACCGCTTACATCAAGCTGCAAGTGAAGGCCGCTCAGGCTAACCCAAGCCCACCTGTTGGTCCTGCCCTGGGTCAGCACGGCGTGAACATCATGGAATTCTGCAAGGCTTTCAACGCCCGTACTCAGGGTCTTGAGCCAGGTCTGCCGACTCCAGTGATCATCACTGTCTACAGCGACCGTAGCTTCACTTTCGAAACAAAAAGCACCCCAGCTTCGGTTCTGCTGAAGAAGGCTGCAGGTTTGACCAGCGGTTCCGCTCGTCCAAACACCGTTAAGGTTGGCACCGTTACCCGTGCTCAGCTGGAAGAAATCGCGAAAACCAAAAACGCGGATCTGACTGCAGCTGATATGGATGCAGCCGTGCGTACTATCGCCGGTTCTGCTCGTAGCATGGGCCTTAACGTGGAGGGTGTGTAATGGCTAAGCTGACCAAGCGTCAAAAGGCTATCGCCGGCAAAATCGAAGCAGGCAAGGCCTACAACTTTGTAGATGCCGCCGCTCTGCTGGCCGAGCTGTCGACTGTCAAGTTCAGCGAGTCGTTCGACGTTGCTGTAAACCTGGGCGTTGACCCACGTAAATCCGACCAGGTCGTTCGTAGCGCTACCGTGCTGCCACACGGCACTGGCAAGACCGTTCGTGTAGCTGTCTTCACCCAGGGCCCAGCAGCAGAAGCTGCTCTGGCTGCTGGTGCTGATCGCGTAGGCATGGACGATCTGGCTGCTGAAATGAAGGGCGGCGACCTGAACTATGACGTAGTGATCGCATCCCCGGATGCCATGCGCGTTGTAGGTCAGTTGGGTCAGATCCTCGGTCCACGTGGTCTGATGCCTAACCCTAAAGTCGGCACCGTAACGCCAGACGTAGCCACCGCGGTTAAAAACGCCAAGGCTGGTCAGGTTCGTTATCGCACCGACAAAAACGGCATCATCCATACTTCCGTTGGCAAGATCGGCTTCGACGCCGTCAAGCTGAAGGAAAACGTTGAAGCCCTGATCGCTGATCTGAAGCGTATCAAGCCAGCTTCTTCGAAAGGTATCTACGTCAAGCGCGTTACCCTGAGCACCACTATGGGCCCAGGTCTGGTCATCGATCAGAGCTCGCTCGACGCGTAAGACTCAGGTTGGCGCAAGTAATTGCGCCAATCGAAAAATTGGGGTCCCTGCCTGGCGGGGGCTGTCCAAGACCGTAGGCGACGCAAGTCTTAAACCACAAGCCTACGCAGATGGTGCTCCCGGTTCCTTACCGAATCAGACACCAAAACGACATTCGGTTTCGACCGGATGAAACGGTAACAAGCAGGAGTTAAACCCGTGGCAATTAAACTCGAAGACAAGAAGGCCATCGTCGCTGAAGTCAACGAGGCTGCCAAAGCTGCTCTGTCCGCTGTCGTGGCTGATGCCCGTGGCGTAACAGTAGGCGCTATGACCGGACTCCGTAAAGAGGCTCGTGAAGCTGGCGTTTACGTACGTGTTGTACGTAACACCCTGCTCAAGCGCGCTGTTGCTGACACTGAATACAGTGTCCTCAACGACGTGTTCACCGGCCCGACCTTGATTGCGTTCTCCACCCAACATCCTGGCGCTGCTGCCCGTTTGTTCAAGGAATTCGCCAAAGGTCAGGACAAGTTCGAGATTAAGGCAGCTGCGTTCGAGGGCAAGTTCCTCGCAGCTAACCAGATCGACGTACTGGCAACTCTGCCGACCCGTGACGAAGCAATTTCCCAGCTGATGAGCGTGATTCAAGGCGCAACCAGCAAATTGGCTCGTACTCTGGCGGCACTGCGCGACCAGAAAGAAGCTGCCGCAGCCTAAGGCTCGACACTCCTTTTCGCGTTTTTTGTTTATTTCGATGGTCGCGTAGGCCGTCCCCCAATCCAGGAATTTAGAGTCATGTCTATCTCTCAAAACGATATCCTCGAAGCCGTTGGCAACATGTCCGTAATGGAAGTTGTTGAGCTGATCAAAGCTTTCGAAGAAAAATTCGGTGTTACCGCTGCTGCTGCTTCCGCTGGTCCAGCTGTTGCTGCTGCCGTTGCTGAAGAGCAAACCGAATTCAACGTCATGCTGACCGAAGCTGGCGAGAAGAAAGTTAACGTGATCAAGGCAGTACGTGAACTGACCGGTCTGGGCCTGAAAGAAGCCAAGGCTGTAGTTGACGGCGCTCCTGCCATGGTTCTGGAAGCTGTTGCCAAAGACGCAGCTGACAAAGCCAAAGCAGTTCTGGAAGAAGCAGGCGCTAAAGTCGAGCTGAAGTAAGCATCGACTTTGCGTCTCCAGCCCGAGCGTTAAGCGACAGGCTGATGGCTGGTGGCTCTTGCCACCGGCCTTTTTCCGTTATTGGCAGCCGACTGGGTCGGTGCTGATCACGAGCTGTAACCACCCGATGTGGTGGCGCAAACCATGGGGTTTGCACGATTTTCTGGCTGCTCCCGTCGGGAGGGGCCAAACAAGCAGGTGACCAAGCTGGGGAACGCTGATGGCTTACTCATATACTGAGAAAAAACGTATCCGCAAGGACTTTAGCAAGTTGCCGGACGTCATGGATGTGCCGTACCTCCTGGCCATCCAGCTGGATTCGTATCGTGAATTCTTGCAAGCGGGAGCGACTAAAGATCAGTTCCGCGACGTGGGCCTGCATGCGGCCTTCAAATCCGTTTTCCCGATCATCAGCTACTCCGGCAATGCTGCGCTGGAGTACGTCGGTTATCGCCTGGGCGAACCGGCATTTGATGTCAAAGAATGCGTATTGCGCGGTGTTACTTACGCCGTACCTTTGCGGGTAAAAGTGCGCCTGATCATTTTCGACAAAGAATCGTCGAACAAAGCGATCAAGGACATCAAAGAGCAAGAAGTCTACATGGGTGAAATCCCCCTGATGACTGAGAACGGTACCTTCGTAATCAACGGTACCGAGCGTGTAATCGTTTCCCAGCTGCACCGTTCTCCGGGCGTGTTCTTCGACCACGACCGTGGCAAGACGCACAGCTCCGGCAAACTGCTTTACTCCGCGCGCATCATTCCTTACCGCGGTTCGTGGTTGGACTTCGAGTTCGACCCGAAAGACTGCGTATTCGTGCGTATCGACCGTCGTCGCAAGCTGCCTGCATCGGTACTGCTGCGCGCGCTCGGCTATACCACCGAAGAAGTGCTGGACGCGTTCTACACCACCAACGTTTTCCATGTGCAGGGTGAAAACCTCAGCCTGGAACTGGTGCCTCAGCGCCTGCGCGGTGAAATCGCTGTCCTCGATATCCAGGATGACAAAGGCAAGGTTATTGTCGAGCAGGGTCGCCGTATCACCGCTCGCCACATCAACCAGCTGGAAAAAGCCGGGATCAAAGAGCTGCAGGTGCCTCTGGACTACGTCCTGGGTCGCACCACGGCCAAGGTCATCGTGCATCCGGCCACCGGCGAAATCCTGGCAGAGTGCAACACCGAGCTGAACACCGAGATCCTGGCAAAAATCGCCAAGGCCCAGGTCGTTCGCATCGAGACGCTGTACACCAACGACATCGACTGCGGTCCGTTCATCTCCGACACGCTGAAGATCGACTCCACCGGCAACCAACTGGAAGCCCTGGTCGAGATCTATCGCATGATGCGTCCTGGCGAGCCGCCAACCAAGGATGCCGCCGAAACGCTGTTCAACAACCTGTTCTTCAGCCCTGAGCGCTATGACCTGTCTGCGGTCGGCCGGATGAAGTTCAACCGTCGTATCGGTCGTACCGAAATCGAAGGTTCGGGTGTATTGAACAAGGACGATATCGTTGCCGTCCTCAAGACCTTGGTCGACATCCGTAACGGCAAGGGCATCGTCGATGACATCGACCACCTGGGTAACCGTCGTGTTCGCTGTGTAGGCGAAATGGCCGAGAACCAGTTCCGTGTTGGCCTGGTGCGCGTAGAGCGTGCGGTCAAGGAACGTCTGTCGATGGCTGAAAGCGAAGGCCTGATGCCGCAAGACCTGATCAACGCCAAGCCTGTGGCTGCGGCGGTGAAGGAGTTCTTCGGTTCGAGCCAGCTGTCCCAGTTCATGGACCAGAACAACCCGCTGTCCGAGATCACCCACAAGCGTCGTGTCTCCGCACTCGGCCCGGGCGGTCTGACCCGTGAGCGTGCAGGCTTCGAAGTTCGTGACGTACACCCGACTCACTACGGTCGTGTATGCCCGATCGAAACGCCGGAAGGTCCGAACATCGGTCTGATCAACTCCCTGGCTGCCTATGCGCGCACCAACCAGTACGGCTTCCTCGAGAGCCCGTACCGTGTGGTGAAAGACGCCCTGGTCACCGACGAGATCGTGTTCCTGTCCGCCATCGAAGAAGCTGATCACGTGATCGCCCAGGCTTCGGCCACGATGAACGACAAGAAGGTCCTGGTCGACGAGCTGGTAGCTGTTCGTCACTTGAACGAGTTCACCGTCAAGGCGCCGGAAGACGTCACCTTGATGGACGTATCGCCGAAGCAGGTAGTTTCGGTTGCAGCGTCGCTGATCCCGTTCCTGGAGCACGACGACGCCAACCGTGCGTTGATGGGTTCGAACATGCAGCGTCAAGCTGTACCAACCCTGCGTGCCGACAAGCCGCTGGTAGGTACCGGCATGGAGCGTAACGTTGCCCGTGACTCCGGCGTTTGCGTCGTGGCTCGTCGTGGTGGCGTGATCGACTCCGTCGACGCCAGCCGTATCGTGGTTCGTGTTGCCGATGACGAAGTTGAAACTGGCGAAGCCGGTGTCGACATCTACAACCTGACCAAATACACCCGCTCCAACCAGAACACCTGCATCAACCAGCGTCCGCTGGTGAGCAAGGGTGATCGGGTTCAGCGCAGCGACATCATGGCCGACGGTCCGTCCACCGATATGGGTGAACTGGCGTTGGGTCAGAACATGCGCATCGCGTTCATGGCATGGAACGGCTTCAACTTCGAAGACTCCATCTGCCTGTCCGAGCGTGTGGTTCAGGAAGACCGCTTCACCACGATCCACATCCAGGAACTGACCTGTGTGGCTCGTGACACCAAGCTTGGCCCAGAGGAAATCACTGCGGACATCCCGAACGTGGGTGAAGCTGCACTGAACAAGCTGGACGAAGCCGGTATCGTTTACGTAGGTGCTGAAGTAGGCGCAGGCGACATCCTGGTGGGCAAGGTCACTCCGAAAGGCGAGACCCAGCTGACTCCGGAAGAAAAACTGCTGCGTGCCATCTTCGGTGAAAAAGCCAGCGACGTTAAAGACACTTCCCTGCGCGTGCCTACCGGCACCAAGGGTACCGTCATCGACGTACAAGTCTTCACTCGCGACGGCGTTGAGCGTGATGCTCGTGCACTGTCGATCGAGAAGACTCAACTCGACGAGATCCGCAAGGACCTGAACGAAGAGTTCCGTATCGTCGAAGGCGCAACTTTCGAGCGTCTGCGCTCCGCTCTGGTCGGCCACAAAGCCGAAGGCGGCGCCGGCCTGAAGAAAGGTCAGGAAATCACCGACGAAGTTCTCGACGGTCTTGAGCATGGCCAGTGGTTCAAACTGCGCATGGCTGAAGATGCTCTGAACGAGCAGCTCGAGAAGGCCCAGGCCTATATCGTTGATCGCCGCCGTCTGCTGGACGACAAGTTCGAAGACAAGAAGCGCAAACTGCAGCAGGGCGATGACCTGGCTCCAGGCGTGCTGAAAATCGTCAAGGTTTACCTGGCAATCCGTCGTCGCATCCAACCGGGCGACAAGATGGCCGGTCGTCACGGTAACAAAGGTGTGGTCTCCGTGATTATGCCGGTTGAAGACATGCCGCACGATGCCAATGGCACCCCGGTCGATGTGGTCCTCAACCCGTTGGGCGTACCTTCGCGTATGAACGTCGGTCAGATCCTTGAAACCCACCTGGGCCTCGCGGCCAAGGGCTTGGGCGAGAAGATCAACCGTATGATCGAAGAGCAGCGCAAGGTCGCTGATCTGCGTAAGTTCCTGCACGAGATCTACAACGAGATCGGCGGTCGCAACGAAGAGCTGGACACCTTCTCCGACCAGGAAATCCTGGATCTGGCGAAGAACCTGCGCGGCGGCGTTCCAATGGCTACTCCGGTGTTCGACGGTGCCAAGGAAAGCGAAATCAAGGCCATGCTGAAACTGGCAGATCTGCCAGAAAGCGGCCAGATGCAGCTGTTCGACGGCCGTACCGGCAACAAGTTCGAGCGCCCGGTTACCGTTGGCTACATGTACATGCTGAAGCTGAACCACTTGGTAGACGACAAGATGCACGCTCGTTCTACCGGTTCTTACAGCCTGGTTACCCAGCAGCCGCTGGGTGGTAAGGCGCAGTTCGGTGGTCAGCGTTTCGGGGAGATGGAGGTCTGGGCACTGGAAGCGTACGGTGCTGCATACACTCTGCAAGAAATGCTCACAGTGAAGTCGGACGATGTGAACGGTCGGACCAAGATGTACAAAAACATCGTGGACGGCGATCACCGTATGGAGCCGGGCATGCCCGAGTCCTTCAACGTGTTGATCAAGGAAATTCGTTCCCTCGGCATCGATATCGATCTGGAAACCGAATAACACGTGACGCGAATCGAGAGCGGGGCTGTTTTGCCCGCTTTCTGCTCCGCCAGGAGGAAAGGCCTTGAAAGACCTACTGAATTTGCTGAAAAACCAGGGTCAAGTCGAAGAGTTCGACGCCATCCGTATTGGATTGGCATCGCCTGAGATGATCCGTTCGTGGTCGTTCGGTGAAGTTAAAAAGCCGGAAACCATCAACTACCGTACGTTCAAACCTGAGCGTGACGGCCTGTTCTGCGCCAAGATCTTTGGCCCGGTCAAGGATTACGAGTGCCTGTGCGGTAAGTACAAGCGCTTGAAGCACCGTGGTGTGATCTGCGAGAAGTGCGGCGTTGAAGTCGCGCTGGCAAAAGTTCGTCGTGAGCGCATGGCGCACATCGAACTGGCCTCGCCAGTTGCCCACATCTGGTTCCTGAAGTCGCTGCCGTCCCGTATCGGCCTGCTGATGGACATGACCCTGCGTGATATCGAACGCGTTCTCTACTTCGAGAGCTACGTCGTTATCGATCCAGGCATGACCACCCTTGAAAAGGGTCAACTGCTCAACGACGAGCAGTACTTCGAAGCGCTGGAAGAGTTCGGCGACGATTTCGATGCCCGCATGGGTGCCGAAGCTGTCCGCGAGCTGCTGCACGCTATCGACCTGGAACACGAGATTGGCCGTCTGCGCGAAGAGATTCCGCAAACCAACTCCGAAACCAAGATCAAGAAGCTGTCCAAGCGTCTGAAGTTGATGGAAGCCTTCCAGGGTTCCGGCAACCTGCCAGAGTGGATGGTGCTGACCGTTCTGCCGGTTCTGCCGCCAGACCTGCGTCCACTGGTTCCGCTCGATGGCGGTCGTTTCGCGACTTCCGATCTCAACGATCTGTATCGTCGAGTGATCAACCGTAACAACCGCTTGAAGCGTCTGCTCGATCTGTCCGCTCCGGACATCATCGTGCGCAACGAGAAGCGTATGTTGCAGGAAGCGGTCGACGCACTGCTCGACAACGGTCGTCGTGGCCGCGCTATCACCGGTTCCAACAAGCGTCCTCTGAAATCCCTGGCTGACATGATCAAGGGTAAGCAGGGTCGTTTCCGTCAGAACTTGCTCGGTAAGCGTGTTGACTACTCCGGTCGTTCGGTAATTACCGTAGGCCCGACCCTGCGTCTGCACCAGTGCGGTCTGCCAAAGAAAATGGCCCTGGAGCTGTTCAAGCCGTTCATTTTTGGCAAGCTGGAAATGCGTGGTCTTGCGACCACCATCAAAGCGGCCAAGAAAATGGTCGAGCGCGAGCTGCCAGAGGTCTGGGACGTTCTCGCTGAAGTGATTCGCGAACACCCGGTTCTCCTCAACCGTGCACCGACCCTTCACCGTCTGGGCATCCAGGCGTTTGAACCGGTACTGATCGAAGGTAAGGCTATCCAGCTGCACCCGCTGGTCTGTGCTGCGTACAACGCCGACTTCGACGGCGACCAGATGGCCGTGCACGTACCGCTGACACTGGAAGCCCAGTTGGAAGCGCGTGCGTTGATGATGTCGACCAACAACATCCTGTCGCCAGCCAACGGTGAGCCAATCATCGTTCCGTCGCAGGACGTTGTATTGGGTCTGTACTACATGACGCGTGAAGCGATCAACGCCAAGGGCGAAGGTCGTGTGTTCGCGGATCTGCAGGAAGTTGACCGTGTGTTCCGTGCCGGCGAAGCCGCACTGCACGCCAAGGTCAAGGTGCGGATCAATGAAACCGTGAACGATCGTGACGGTGGCAGCGTCAAGAACACTCGAATCGTCGACACCACTGTCGGCCGTGCGTTGTTGTTCCAGGTTGTTCCACCTGGTCTGTCTTACGACGTCGTCAACCAGCCGATGAAGAAGAAGGCGATCTCCAAGCTGATCAACCAGTGCTACCGCGTGGTTGGTCTGAAAGAGACCGTGATCTTCGCTGACCAGTTGATGTACACCGGTTTTGCCTATTCGACCATTTCCGGCGTTTCCATCGGTGTTAACGACTTCGTTATCCCGGATGAAAAAGCCCGCATCATCGGTGCTGCTACCGAAGAAGTGAAAGAGATCGAAAGTCAGTACGCCTCCGGCCTGGTAACCCAGGGCGAGAAGTACAACAAGGTGATCGACCTCTGGTCCAAGGCGAACGACGAAGTCTCCAAGGCGATGATGGCCAACCTCTCGAAAGAGAAAGTCATCGACCGTCATGGCAACGAAGTCGACCAGGAATCCTTCAACTCGATGTACATGATGGCCGACTCGGGCGCACGGGGTTCTGCTGCGCAGATCCGTCAGCTCGCCGGTATGCGTGGCCTGATGGCCAAGCCGGACGGCTCCATCATCGAGACCCCGATTACCGCGAACTTCCGTGAAGGCCTGAGCGTACTCCAGTACTTCATCTCCACTCACGGTGCTCGTAAGGGTCTTGCGGATACCGCGTTGAAAACGGCGAACTCCGGTTACCTGACGCGTCGTCTGGTAGACGTTGCCCAGGATCTGGTCGTGACCGAGATCGATTGCGGCACCGAACACGGCCTGGTAATGACTCCGCACATTGAAGGCGGTGACGTTGTAGAGCCGTTGGGTGAACGCGTATTGGGTCGTGTCATCGCCCGTGACGTATTCAAGCCAGGTACCGAGGACGTGATCGTTCCTGCGGGCACCCTGGTTGACGAGAAGTGGGTCGAGTTCATCGAGCTCAACAGCATCGACGAAGTGATCGTACGTTCGCCGATCAGTTGCGAAACTCGCTACGGCATCTGCGCCAAGTGCTACGGTCGCGACCTGGCACGTGGTCACCAGGTGAACATCGGTGAAGCGGTCGGCGTTATCGCTGCCCAGTCCATCGGTGAGCCGGGTACCCAGCT
Source organism: Pseudomonas sp. A-RE-22 (assembly GCF_019956035.1). Classification (NCBI taxonomy): domain Bacteria; kingdom Pseudomonadati; phylum Pseudomonadota; class Gammaproteobacteria; order Pseudomonadales; family Pseudomonadaceae; genus Pseudomonas; species Pseudomonas sp. A-RE-22. The sequence goes on along the minus strand of NZ_JAHBCZ010000023.1, from coordinate 58,250 downwards.
GACGATGCGTACGTTCCACATCGGTGGTGCGGCAAGCCGGACCTCCGCGGCCGACAGCGTTCAGGTGAAGAATGGCGGTACCGTCCGTCTGCACAACCTGAAGCACGTTGAGCGAGTGGATGGTCACCTGGTGGCTGTATCGCGTTCCGGTGAGCTGGCCATCGCTGACGACTTCGGTCGCGAACGCGAGCGCTACAAGCTGCCGTACGGTGCTGTGATTTCGGTCAAGGAAGGTGACAAGGTCGACGCTGGCGCCATCGTGGCCAAGTGGGACCCGCACACTCACCCGATCGTTACCGAAATGAAAGGTACCGTGACCTACGTGGGCATGGAAGAAGGCATCACGATCAAGCGTCAGACCGACGAATTGACCGGTATGACCAACATTGAAGTACTCGATGCGAAAGATCGTCCAGCTGCCGGCAAGGACATCCGTCCTGCTGTGAAGATGGTCGACGACAATGGCAAGGATCTGTTGCTGCCAGGCACTGACGTAATCGCTCAGTACTTCCTGCCAGCCAACGCCCTGGTCGGTGTTGCGGACGGTGCGCGGATCGCGATCGGTGATGTTATCGCTCGTATCCCGCAGGAAACTTCGAAAACTCGTGACATCACCGGTGGTCTACCGCGTGTTGCCGACTTGTTCGAAGCCCGTCGTCCGAAAGAAGCTTCGATTCTGGCTGAAGTCAGCGGCACCATCGCATTCGGTAAAGAGACCAAGGGCAAGCGTCGCCTGGTCATTACACCGAACGACGGTAGCGATCCGTACGAAGAGCTGATTCCGAAGTGGCGTCACCTGAACGTTTTCGAAGGCGAACAGGTAAACCGCGGCGAAGTTATCTCGGACGGTCCGAGCGATCCACACGACATCCTGCGTCTGCTGGGTGTGAGTGCGCTGGCCAAGTACATCGTGAACGAGATCCAGGACGTTTACCGTCTGCAAGGCGTGAAGATCAACGACAAACACATCGAGACCATCCTGCGTCAGATGCTGCGTAAGGTCGAGATCGCTGAATCCGGCGACTCGAGTTTCATCAAGGGCGACCAGATGGAACTGACTCACGTACTGGTGGAAAACGAGCGCCTGGCGACCGAAGACAAGTTTGTCTCCAAGTTCACTCGCGTGCTGCTGGGTATCACCAAGGCGTCGTTGTCCACCGAATCGTTCATCTCGGCGGCTTCCTTCCAGGAAACCACCCGTGTGCTGACCGAAGCGGCGGTAACCGGCAAGCGCGATTACCTGCGCGGCCTGAAAGAAAACGTGGTCGTGGGTCGTCTGATCCCGGCCGGTACCGGTTTGGCCTATCACAGCGAACGCAAGCGTCGCCGTGATGCTGACAAGCCGTTGCGCGTAAGCGCCAGTGAAGTGGAAGCTGCACTGACCGAAGCACTGAACTCGAGTGGTAACTGAGTTCTGCGGTAATTGAGTGCCTGGCCCTGGTCACCCCGTTCGGCGGATCGAGACAAATTGTCGAGATCCGGCGGGCGGGGAGGTCGGGGCCTTGCCTTGACTGGGGACAAGATCCTCTTTAGACTCTTGATCCCCTAAATTTGGCGGGAATTCGTTCCTGCCATTTTGCTTTTCTTGTAAGACAATAGCGTCGCAAGACAACAGTGGAGCTAGTAGATGGCAACTATCAACCAGCTGGTACGTCAGCCGCGTAAGCGTATCGTCGAGAAATCCGACGTGCCTGCGCTGCAGAACTGCCCGCAACGTCGTGGCGTATGCACCCGTGTGTATACCACCACGCCGAAAAAACCTAACTCGGCACTGCGTAAAGTATGCCGTGTGCGTCTGACCAACGGTTTCGAGGTTTCCTCGTACATCGGCGGTGAAGGCCACAACCTGCAAGAACACAGCGTGGTACTGATCCGCGGCGGTCGTGTAAAAGACTTGCCAGGTGTTCGTTACCACACCGTTCGCGGCTCTTTGGATACTTCCGGCGTTAAAGGTCGTAACCAAGGTCGTTCGAAGTACGGTACCAAGCGTCCGAAATAATCGGCCGTTTTGCAGTTTTTAATTTTATTGAGTCGATAAGAGTAAGGTCGGGCACGCATCCGCTGTCCCGGGCTAACCTGAAGACCGTTTGAGGGCTTATCAATGCCAAGACGTCGCGTAGCAGCCAAACGTGAGATTCTGGACGATCCGAAATACGGAAGCCAGATTCTCGCCAAGTTCATGAACCACGTAATGGAAAGCGGCAAGAAAGCCGTTGCCGAGCGTATCGTTTATGGTGCACTGGACAAAGTTAAGGAACGCAAGAACAGCGATCCCCTGGAAATCTTCGAGAAAGCTCTCGACGCCATCGCTCCGCTGGTCGAAGTGAAGTCGCGCCGTGTAGGCGGTGCTACTTACCAGGTTCCGGTCGAAGTTCGTCCGTCCCGTCGTAACGCCCTGGCAATGCGCTGGTTGGTAGACTTCGCCCGCAAGCGCGGCGAGAAGTCCATGGCCCTGCGTTTGGCTGGCGAACTGTTGGACGCTGCTGAAGGTAAAGGTGCTGCAGTTAAGAAGCGTGAAGACGTGCACCGTATGGCTGAAGCCAACAAGGCTTTCTCGCACTACCGCTTCTAATTTTAGCGTCACTCAATTTGCGAGGGCTTTATGGCTCGTACTACACCGATTAACCGCTACCGTAACATCGGTATCGTCGCTCACGTGGATGCTGGTAAAACCACCACCACCGAGCGCGTCCTTTTTTACACCGGCAAAAGCCACAAGATGGGCGAGGTGCATGATGGCGCCGCGACCACCGACTGGATGGTGCAGGAGCAGGAGCGTGGTATTACCATTACTTCTGCTGCCATTACCGCTTTCTGGAAGGGTTCCGAGAAGCAGTACAAGGACGAGCACCGCTTCAACGTCATCGATACCCCGGGCCACGTTGACTTCACCATTGAAGTAGAACGTTCCCTGCGCGTACTCGATGGCGCTGTGGTTGTATTCTGCGGCACCTCGGGCGTTGAGCCTCAGTCGGAAACCGTATGGCGTCAAGCCAACAAATACGGCGTTCCACGTCTTGTTTATGTGAACAAGATGGACCGTGCTGGTGCCAACTTCCTTCGCGTGATCGGTCAGATCAAGCAGCGTCTGGGCCACACTCCGGTGCCTATTCAGCTGGCTATCGGTTCCGAAGACAACTTCCAGGGTCAGATCGATCTGATCAACATGCAAGCTGTCTACTGGAACGATGCTGACAAAGGCATGGTTCCTGTTCGCAAGGACATTCCTGCTGAATTGCTGGAAGAAGCCGAGAAGTGGCGTGGCAACATGGTTGAGGCTGCGGCCGAAGCCAACGAAGAGCTGATGAACAAGTACCTCGAGGGCGAAGAGCTCACCAACGAGGAAATCAAGGCCGCTCTGCGCCAGCGTACTATCGCTGGTGAAATCGTCCTGGCTGTTTGCGGTTCTTCCTTCAAGAACAAGGGCGTTCCCCTGGTTCTCGACGCCGTTATCGACTTCCTGCCTGCGCCAACCGACATTCCTGCCATCAAGGGTACTGACCCGGATGACGAGACTATCGAGCTGGAGCGTCATGCCGATGACAGCGAGCCGTTCTCGGCTCTGGCGTTCAAGATCGCTACCGACCCATTCGTGGGTACCTTGACCTTTGTCCGTGTTTACTCGGGCGTGTTGAACTCCGGCGACGGCGTGATCAACTCTGTAAAAGGCAAGAAAGAGCGCGTAGGCCGTATGGTGCAAATGCACGCTAACGCCCGCGAAGAGATCAAGGAAGTGCGCGCTGGCGACATCGCGGCCTTGATCGGCATGAAGGACGTCACCACGGGTGAAACCTTGTGCAACGGCGACAAGCCAATCATCCTGGTTCGCATGGACTTCCCGGAGCCGGTTATTTCGGTTGCCGTTGAGCCTAAGACCAAGGATGACCAGGAAAAAATGGGTATCGCTCTGGGCAAGCTTGCTCAGGAAGACCCGTCTTTCCGCGTCAAGACTGATGAAGAGACTGGTCAGACGATCATCTCCGGCATGGGCGAGCTGCACCTGGACATCCTGGTTGACCGGATGCGCCGTGAGTTCAACGTCGAAGCCAACATCGGTAAGCCTCAGGTTTCCTATCGTGAGCGCATCACGAAGAACTGTGAAATCGAAGGCAAGTTCGTTCGCCAGTCCGGCGGCCGTGGTCAGTTCGGTCACTGCTGGATCCGTTTTGCACCGGCTGACGAAGGTCAGGAAGGTCTGCAATTCGTGAACGAAGTCGTAGGTGGTGTGGTTCCTAAGGAATACATCCCGGCGATCCAGAAGGGTATCGAAGAGCAGATGAAGAACGGCGTTGTTGCCGGCTATCCGCTGATCGGCCTGAAGGCAACTGTGTTTGATGGTTCTTACCACGACGTCGACTCCAACGAGATGGCGTTCAAGGTGGCTGCTTCCATGGCAACCAAGCAACTGGCCCAGAAGGGCGGTGGTGAGTTGCTCGAGCCGATCATGGCGGTAGAAGTCGTTACGCCTGAAGACTACATGGGTGATGTCATGGGCGACCTTAACCGTCGTCGTGGCATGATTCTGGGTATGGAAGATACGGTTTCCGGCAAGGTCATTCGTGCCGAGGTTCCGTTGGGTGAAATGTTCGGTTATGCAACCGACGTTCGTTCCATGTCTCAGGGTCGCGCAAGCTACTCTATGGAATTCAAAAAATACAATACAGCTCCGTCGCATATCGTCGAGACTGTTACCAAAAAGCAAGGCTGATTCAGCCCTTTAGGCAAGGAGTTAATTGTCGTGGCTAAAGAAAAATTTGATCGTTCCCTACCGCACGTCAACGTTGGCACCATTGGTCACGTTGACCACGGTAAAACCACTCTGACTGCGGCTCTGACTCGCGTCTGCTCCGAAGTTTTCGGTTCGGCCGTTGTTGCTTTCGACAAAATCGACAGCGCTCCGGAAGAAAAGGCTCGTGGTATCACCATCAACACCGCGCACGTTGAGTACAACTCTTCGATTCGTCACTACGCTCACGTTGACTGCCCAGGTCACGCTGACTACGTGAAGAACATGATCACTGGTGCTGCCCAGATGGACGGCGCGATCCTGGTTTGCTCGGCCGCTGATGGTCCGATGCCTCAAACCCGTGAGCACATCCTGCTGTCCCGTCAGGTAGGCGTTCCGTACATCGTTGTCTTCCTGAACAAGGCTGACATGGTTGACGACGCTGAGCTGCTGGAACTGGTTGAGATGGAAGTGCGCGATCTGCTGAGCACTTACGACTTCCCAGGTGATGACACTCCAATCATCATCGGTTCGGCTCTGATGGCTCTGAACGGCCAGGACGACAACGAAATGGGTACCACCGCTGTCAAGCGTCTGGTAGAAACTCTGGACAGCTACATCCCAGAGCCAGTTCGTGTTATCGACAAGCCGTTCCTGATGCCAATCGAAGACGTGTTCTCGATCTCGGGTCGCGGTACTGTTGTGACCGGTCGTATCGAGCGCGGTATCGTCAAGGTTCAGGATCCACTGGAAATCGTAGGTCTGCGTGACACCACCGTCACCACCTGCACCGGTGTTGAAATGTTCCGTAAACTGCTCGACGAAGGTCGTGCTGGCGAGAACTGCGGCGTTCTGCTGCGTGGTACCAAGCGTGACGACGTTGAGCGTGGCCAGGTTCTGGTTAAGCCGGGTTCGGTCAAGCCGCACACCAAGTTCGAAGCTGAAGTGTATGTTCTGAGCAAAGAAGAAGGCGGTCGTCACACTCCGTTCTTCAAAGGCTACCGTCCACAGTTCTACTTCCGTACAACTGACGTGACTGGTAACTGCGAGCTGCCAGAAGGCGTTGAAATGGTAATGCCAGGCGACAACATCAAAATGGTTGTCACCCTGATCAAGACCATCGCAATGGAAGACGGTCTGCGTTTCGCTATCCGTGAAGGCGGTCGTACCGTCGGCGCTGGCGTCGTAGCCAAAATCATCGAGTAAGCTCTTTCTTGAGTAAGCTTTGATGAGTTGAAAAAGCCCCCGCCCAGCGGGGGCTTTTTTATTGGGTTGACACCTATCAGGGGCGTCTATAGAATTGCGCCTCCTTTTAACGGGCGTATTGCGCCCGGTGGGAATAGCAGCCGGAGTCTGAAATCCAATGCAAAATCAGCAAATCCGTATCAGGTTGAAGGCTTTTGACCATCGCCTGATCGACCAATCCACCCAGGAAATCGTGGAAACCGCGAAACGTACTGGTGCTCAAGTGCGTGGTCCAATTCCACTGCCTACCCGTAAAGAGCGGTTCACCGTTCTGGTCTCCCCGCACGTCAACAAAGACGCGCGTGACCAGTACGAGATCCGTACTCATAAGCGCGTTCTGGACATCGTCCAGCCAACGGATAAAACCGTTGATGCACTTATGAAGCTTGATCTTGCGGCCGGTGTGGAAGTGCAGATCAGCCTCGGCTAAGACTCGGTCTTAGTCGTGTAACGCTCTGAAATGGGCGGCCATAGCGGGTGAAAGCCCCGTACACTCATGAGGTTTACAACATGACTATTGGTGTAGTCGGTCGTAAATGCGGTATGACCCGTATTTTCACCGAAGAAGGTGTCTCCATTCCGGTCACGGTCATTGAGATCGAGCCGAATCGCGTCACCCAGTTCAAAACTGAAGAGACCGATGGCTATCGTGCAGTGCAAGTCACTGTCGGCGAGCGTCGCGCTTCGCGTGTAACAGCAGCTCAGGCTGGCCACTTCGCCAAGGCGAACGTTGCCGCTGGTCGTACCGTAATGGAATTCCGCCTTGAAGAAGGCGAGTACCAGGCCGGCGATCTGATCAACGCTGAAATCTTCGCCGCTGGCCAACTGGTTGATGTAACCGGTCAGTCCAAGGGTAAAGGCTTCCAGGGTACGATCAAGCGTTGGAACTTCCGCGGGCAAGATAACACCCACGGTAACTCCGTATCCCACCGCGTTCCAGGCTCTATCGGCCAGTGCCAGACTCCTGGTCGTGTATTCAAGGGCAAAAAAATGTCCGGTCATATGGGCGCTGAGCGCGTGACCGTGCAGTCCCTCGAAGTAGTGCGCGTGGACGCTGAACGCAATCTGTTGTTGGTCAAGGGCGCTGTTCCTGGCGCTACTGGCGGCAACTTGGTTGTACGTCCAGCAGCCAAGGCTCGCGGTTAAGGGGAAGCTGACATGCAATTAAATGTAAATGACGCTCAAGCGATCGAAGTTTCCGAACTGACATTTGGCGGCGAATTCAACGAGACGCTGGTTCACCAAGCAGTCGTGGCCTACATGGCCGGCGGCCGTCAAGGTAGCAAGCAGCAAAAGACCCGTTCCGACGTTTCCGGTGGCGGCAAGCGCCCATGGCGTCAGAAAGGTACTGGCCGTGCTCGTGCCGGTACTATCCGTAGCCCAATCTGGCGTGGCGGCGGTACCACTTTCGCAGCTCGTCCTCAGGATCACTCCCAGAAGCTGAACAAGAAGATGTATCGCGCAGCAATGCGTTCCATCCTTGCTGAGCTGGTGCGTACTGATCGTCTGGTCGTGGTTCAGGACTTCGCTGTTGAAGCACCGAAAACCAAAGATCTGCTGAACAAGCTGAACGGCATGGGCCTGACTGACGTCCTGATCGTGTCTGACGCTGTTGATCAGAACCTGTACCTGGCTGCTCGCAACCTGCCACACGTCGACGTTCGTGACGTGCAAGGTTCCGATCCGGTCAGTCTGATCGCATACGACAAGGTGTTGATCACCGTGTCGGCCGTGAAGAAATTCGAGGAGCTGCTGGGATGAACCAGGAACGCGTATTTAAAGTTCTGCTTGGCCCGCACGTTTCCGAGAAGGCTACGGTTCTGGCAGACAAGAAAGGCCAGTTCGTTTTCAAGGTTGCTACCGACGCAACCAAGCTGGAAATCAAGAAGGCCGTCGAAAGCCTGTTCAGCGTGAAAGTAGAGCGCGTGACTACCCTGAACGTTCTGGGTAAAAGCAAGCGCACTGCTCGCGGTCTGGGCAAGCGTAATGACTGGAAGAAGGCAGTTATCTCCCTTCAGCCAGGCCAAGATCTCGATTTCAGCAGCAGTGCTGAGTAAGGAAGGGGTGCATCATGGCAATCGTTAAATGCAAACCGACTTCCCCTGGCCGCCGTTTTGTGGTCAAGGTGGTCAACCAGGAGCTGCATAAAGGCGCTCCTCACGCACCGCTGCTCGAGAAAAAATCGAAGTCTGGTGGTCGTAACAACAATGGCCGTATTACCACTCGTCACATCGGTGGTGGTCATAAGCAGCATTATCGTCTGGTCGACTTCCGTCGCAACGACAAGGATGGCATCGCTGCCACCGTCGAGCGTATCGAATACGATCCAAACCGTACTGCTCACATCGCTCTGCTGCTGTACGCAGATGGCGAGCGTCGCTACATCATCGCCCCTAAAGGCGTGAGTGCTGGCGACCAGCTGATCGCAGGTGCCCTGGCACCGATCAAGCCGGGCAACGCTCTGCAACTGCGTAACATTCCAGTTGGTAGCACCGTACACGGCATCGAATTGAAGCCAGGTAAAGGCGCACAGATCGCTCGTTCCGCTGGTGCTTCGGCTCAGCTGATCGCTCGTGAAGGTGTCTACGTGACCCTGCGTCTGCGTTCTGGTGAGATGCGTAAAGTACTGGCTGAATGCCGTGCGACCCTGGGCGAAGTCTCGAACTCCGAGCACAGCCTGCGTTCGTTGGGTAAAGCTGGTGCCAAGCGCTGGCGTGGCGTTCGCCCAACCGTTCGTGGTGTTGCCATGAACCCGGTTGACCACCCACATGGTGGTGGTGAAGGTCGTACCTCTGGTGGTCGTCATCCGGTATCGCCATGGGGCTTCCCGACTAAGGGCGCGAAGACTCGTGGTAATAAGCGTACCGACAAAATGATCGTCCGTCGTCGCAAGTAAATAGAGGGATACGACAGTGCCACGTTCTCTGAAAAAAGGTCCTTTTATTGATCTTCACCTACTGAAGAAGATCGAAGTGGCGGCGGAAAAGAACGATCGCAAACCAGTTAAGACCTGGTCGCGTCGTTCGATGATCCTGCCACAAATGGTCGGTTTGACCATCGCAGTACACAACGGTCGCCAACACGTCCCAGTTCTCGTGAACGAAGACATGGTCGGCCACAAACTGGGCGAGTTCGCCGGTACCCGCACATACCGTGGGCACGTGGCTGACAAGAAAGCCAAGCGTTAAGGGGTAAGGAAATGGAAGTAGCCGCTAAGTTGTCGGGCGCTCGAATCTCCGCCCAGAAAGCCCGCTTGGTCGCCGACCAGATCCGCGGGAAGAAGGTGGGCGAAGCGCTCAACCTGTTGGCTTTCAGCAGTAAGAAAGCCGCCGAGATCATGAAGAAAGTGCTGGAGTCGGCCGTAGCCAACGCCGAGCATAACGAAGGCGCAGACGTTGATGACCTGAAGGTCAGCACCGTTTTCGTCAACGAAGGGCGTTCGCTGAAGCGCATCATGCCACGTGCCAAAGGCCGTGCTGATCGCATCGTCAAGCGGTCTTGCCATATCACTGTCAAGGTTGCTGACAAGTAACGGAGTCGAAGAGATGGGTCAGAAAGTACATCCCATTGGCATTCGCCTGGGAATCGTCAAGGAGCACACCTCCGTCTGGTACGCAGACGGTCGGACTTATGCGGACTACTTGTTCGCTGATCTGAAGGTGCGTGAGTATCTCCAAGACAAACTAAAAAGCGCGTCCGTAAGCCGTATCGATATCCATCGTCCGGCGCAGACTGCACGTATCACCATCCACACCGCTCGTCCAGGTATCGTTATCGGGAAGAAAGGTGAAGATGTTGAGAAACTGCGTCAGGACCTGACCAAGCAAATGGGTGTGCCTGTGCACATCAATATCGAAGAGATCCGCAAGCCGGAGCTCGACGGTATGCTGGTTGCGCAGAGCGTAGCTCAGCAGCTGGAGCGTCGCGTAATGTTCCGTCGCGCTATGAAGCGCGCTGTACAGAACGCAATGCGCATTGGTGCCAAAGGCATCAAAATCCAAGTGAGCGGTCGTCTCGGCGGTGCTGAAATCGCACGTACTGAATGGTATCGCGAAGGTCGTGTGCCACTGCACACCCTGCGTGCCGACATCGACTATGCCAACTACGAAGCTCACACCACCTACGGTGTGATCGGTGTAAAGGTTTGGATCTTCAAAGGCGAAGTAATTGGTGGTCGCCAAGAAGAACTGAAGCCACAAGCACCAGCGCCTCGTAAAAAAGCTGCTAAGTAAGGGGTACGCCAAATGTTGCAACCAAAGCGTACGAAGTTCCGCAAGCAGATGACCGGTCACAACCGTGGCCTGGCATTGCGCGGTAGCAAAGTCAGCTTCGGCGAGTTCGCGCTGAAGTCTGTTGCTCGTGGTCGTCTCACCGCTCGTCAGATCGAGTCAGCGCGTCGTGCTCTGACCCGTCACGTAAAACGTGGCGGCAAGATCTGGATCCGTGTATTCCCGGACAAGCCTGTCACCAAGAAGCCACTCGAAGTTCGGATGGGTAAAGGTAAGGGTAACGTGGAGTACTGGGTTGCCCAGATTCAGCCAGGCAAAGTCCTGTATGAAATCGAGGGTGTTTCTGAAGAGCTGGCGCGTGAGGCTTTCGCCCTGGCTGCTGCAAAGCTGCCGCTCGCCACCTCCTTTGTTAAACGGACGGTGATGTGATGAAAGCGAATGAACTTCGTGAAAAATCAGCACAGCAGCTGAACGAGCAACTGCTCGGCCTGCTGCGCGACCAGTTCAATCTGCGTATGCAGAAAGCAACTGGCCAGTTGGGGCAGTCTCATCTGCTCTCGCAAGTTAAGCGTGACATCGCTCGCGTGAAAACTGTGCTCAACCAGCAGGCAGGTAAGTAATCATGGCTGAAGCCGAAAAAACTGTCCGTACGCTGACTGGCCGTGTTGTCAGCGACAAGATGGACAAAACCATCACCGTTCTGATCGAGCGTCGCGTTAAGCACCCGATCTACGGTAAATACGTTAAGCGTTCGACTAAGCTGCACGCGCACGACGAAACCAATCAGTGCCACATCGGCGACAAAGTCACTATTCGTGAAACTCGTCCGATGGCCAAGACCAAGTCTTGGGCGCTGGTTGATGTTCTCGAACGCGCTGTGGAAGTCTAAGGGCTAGGGGTCGGAGAAATTATATGATTCAGACTCAATCCATGCTCGATGTGGCCGATAACAGCGGCGCTCGCCGTGTTATGTGCATCAAGGTGCTGGGTGGCTCCCATCGTCGTTACGCTGGTATCGGTGACATCATCAAAGTTACCGTCAAGGAAGCAATTCCTCGCGGTAAGGTGAAAAAAGGCCAAGTGATGACTGCTGTCGTAGTCCGCACTCGCCATGGCGTCCGTCGTGCTGACGGCTCCATCATCCGCTTTGATGGCAACGCTGCTGTTCTGTTGAACAACAAGCAAGAGCCGATCGGCACCCGTATCTTTGGGCCAGTGACCCGTGAACTTCGTACTGAGAAGTTCATGAAGATCGTCTCGCTCGCCCCAGAAGTGCTGTAAGGAGATCCGACATGCAAAAGATTCGTCGTGACGACGAGATCATCGTGATCGCCGGCAAAGACAAAGGTAAGCGCGGTAAGGTGCTGAAGGTTCTTGCTGACAACCGTCTGGTTGTTGGTGGTCTGAACCTGGTCAAGCGTCATACCAAGCCTAACCCGATGTCGGGCGTACAGGGCGGTATCGTCGAGAAAGAAGCGCCACTGCACGCTTCCAACGTCGCCATCTTCAACGGCGAAACCAACAAGGCTGACCGCGTTGGTTTCAAAGTAGAAGACGGTAAGAAAATTCGTGTCTTCAAGTCGACCCAAAAAGCGGTTGATGCTTGAACACTGCTAGGTAGAAGACCATGGCACGACTAAAAGAGATTTACCGGAAGGAAATCGCACCGAAACTTAAGGAAGAACTTAAGCTTTCGAACGTGATGGAAGTTCCGCGCGTTACCAAAATCACCCTGAACATGGGTCTGGGCGAAGCGATCGGCGACAAAAAAGTCATCGAGCACGCTGTTGCCGACCTGGAAAAGATCACCGGTCAGAAAGTCGTTGTGACTTACGCTCGGAAATCCATCGCTGGCTTTAAAGTCCGTGAAGGTTGGCCGATCGGCGTCAAAGTGACCCTGCGCCGTGAGCGTATGTACGAGTTCCTGGATCGTCTGCTGTCGATCTCCCTGCCTCGGGTTCGCGACTTCCGCGGCCTGAATGCCAAGTCCTTCGATGGTCGTGGCAACTACAGCATGGGCGTTAAAGAGCAGATCATTTTCCCGGAAATCGATTACGACAAGATCGACGCTCTCCGCGGTCTGGACATTACCCTGACCACCACTGCTCGGACGGATGACGAAGGTCGCGCACTGCTGCGCGCTTTCAAATTCCCGTTCCGCAACTGATTGGAGTAGGAAAATGGCCAAGAAGAGCATGAAAAACCGTGAGCTGAAGCGTCAGCTCACCGTTGCCAAGTACGCCACCAAGCGTGCAGCGCTGAAAGCTATCATCGTTGATCTGAACGCAAGTCCAGAAGCGCGTTGGGAAGCTACCGTAGCCCTGCAGAAGCAGCCACGTGACGCAAGCGCGTCGCGCATGCGTAACCGCTGCCGCCTGACTGGTCGTCCGCACGGCGTGTACCGCAAGTTCGGCCTTGGCCGTAACATGCTGCGTCAAGCTGCAATGCGTGGTGACGTTCCAGGTCTGGTTAAAGCCAGCTGGTAAGCACTGTCAAAGTCGCGGCGTTCGGGATCGGAAGATCCTGACCGTCGGTGACCTTGAACATGAATCAAGCCCCTATTGGGGCTTGATTCATTTGTGGGGTGTGTCTAGAATACCCGGCTCGCCTGAGCCCGTGTTTTTATTGCACGGATGCGCTCGGCGACACGTACTAGCCGAAAGGCTAATTTTTTGTGTATTAGGAGCGTCTAGCCCATGAGTATGCAGGACCCGTTAGCGGACATGCTAACTCGTATCCGTAATGCCCAGATGGCTGAAAAGTCCGTCGTAAGCATGCCATCTTCTACTTTGAAGGTAGCTGTTGCCAAAGTCCTGAAGGACGAAGGTTACATTGCGGGTTATCAGATCAGCAGCGAAATCAAGCCACTGCTGTCCATCGAGCTGAAGTACTTCGAAGGCCGTCCGGTCATCGAGGAAGTGAAGCGCGTTAGCCGTCCAGGCCTGCGTCAGTACAAGTCCGTCGATGATCTGCCAAAAGTTCGTGGCGGTCTCGGTGTGTCTATCGTCTCCACCAACAAGGGTGTGATGACGGATCGTGCTGCGCGCGCTGCCGGTGTCGGCGGCGAAGTTCTTTGCACTGTGTTCTAAGGGGGGATAAGCATGTCACGCGTCGCTAAGAACCCCGTTAAGCTGCCAGCCGGTGTCGAAGTCAAATTCGCAGGCCAACAGCTTTCGGTGAAGGGTGCCAAGGGCACTCTGCAACTGAACATCCATTCGTCCGTTGAGATCGTTGAAGAAGCTGGTGAGCTGCGTTTCGCTGCTCGCAATGGCGATCAACAGACTCGCGCAATGGCTGGTACCACTCGTGCGTTGGTAAACAACATGGTCCAAGGCGTAAGCCAAGGCTTCGAGCGCAAGCTCCAGCTGGTCGGTGTTGGTTACAAAGCGCAAGCAAAAGGCACAGTGCTGAACCTGGCTCTTGGCTTCTCGCACCCAGTGGATTATGAACTGCCGGAAGGCATCACCGCTGAGACTCCTAGCCAGACCGATATCCTGATCAAGGGCATCGACAAGCAGCTGGTAGGTCAAGTGGCCGCCGAGATCCGCGACTTCCGTCCACCAGAGCCGTACAAAGGCAAAGGTGTGCGCTACGCGGACGAAGTCGTCCGTCGTAAAGAAGCCAAGAAGAAGTAGGGCATAGCAAATGACCGACAAAAAAGTTACTCGACTGCGTCGCGCTCGCAAAGCACGCCTGAAAATGCACGAACTCGAAGTCGTGCGTCTCTGCGTGTTCCGCTCGTCGCAGCACATCTACGCCCAGGTCATTTCGGCCGACGGCAACAAAGTCCTGGCAAGTGCCTCGACTTTGGATAAAGAACTGCGTGATGGTGCCACTGGCAACATCGACGCGGCCACTAAGGTTGGCCAGCTGGTCGCTACGCGTGCTAAAGCCGCTGGCGTCTCGCAGGTGGCTTTCGACCGCTCTGGCTTCAAGTACCACGGCCGCGTCAAGGCGCTGGCTGATGCTGCTCGTGAAGCTGGGCTGGAGTTCTAAGTTATGTCAAATAACGACCAAAAGCGCGACGAAGGCTACATCGAGAAGCTGGTTCAAGTTAACCGCGTAGCCAAAACCGTTAAAGGCGGCCGTATCTTCACTTTCACTGCGTTGACCGTAGTGGGTGATGGTAAAGGCCGTGTTGGCTTCGGCCGTGGCAAGTCGCGTGAAGTGCCTGCTGCGATCCAGAAGGCAATGGAAGCTGCTCGCCGCAACATGATCCAGGTTGATCTGAACGGCACTACTCTGCAGTACGCAATGAAGTCCGCCCATGGCGCTTCGAAGGTGTACATGCAGCCTGCTTCTGAAGGTACCGGTATCATCGCTGGCGGCGCTATGCGTGCTGTCCTCGAAGTTGCTGGCGTTCAGAACGTTCTGGCCAAGTGCTATGGCTCGACTAACCCGGTAAACGTGGTTCACGCCACTTTCAAGGGTTTGAAAGCAATGCAGTCTCCTGAATCCATTGCCGCCAAGCGTGGCAAAAGCGTCAAGGAGATCTTCTGATCATGGCTACCGTAAAAGTTACGCTGATCAAAAGCATGACCGGCCGCATCCCTAACCACAAACTGTGCGTTAAGGGTCTGGGTCTGCGTCGCATCGGTCACACTGTAGAAGTCCTGGATACTCCCGAGAATCGCGGGATGATCAACAAGGCTTACTACATGCTGCGTGTCGAGGGTTAATCGATGAAACTCAATGATCTGAGTCCAGCGCCGGGTTCCCGTCGCGAAAAGCATCGTCCGGGCCGTGGTATCGGTAGTGGTTTGGGCAAGACCGGTGGCCGTGGCCACAAAGGTCAGACCTCCCGCTCCGGTGGCACCATTGCTCCAGGCTTTGAAGGCGGTCAACAGCCGCTGCATCGTCGCCTGCCGAAGTTCGGTTTCGTTTCCCTGAAAGCCATGGACCGCGCAGAAGTGCGTCTGTCCGAGCTGGCCAAAGTGGACGGCGACATCGTCACCGTGCAGTCCCTGAAGGATGCCAACGTGATCAACCAGAACGTTCAGCGTGTGAAAATCATGCTGTCGGGCGAAGTTGCTCGTGCTGTCACCATCGGAAAGGGAATCGGCGCCACCAAAGGTGCGCGTGCGGCTATCGAAGCAGCTGGCGGCAAGTTCGAGGAATAAATGGCTAAGCAAGGTGCTCTCTCTGCGCTCGGCAAAGGCGGTATGTCTGAACTCTGGGCTCGTCTGCGTTTTCTGTTCCTGGCGATTATCGTCTACCGAATAGGCGCACACATCCCGGTTCCAGGTATCAACCCGGACCGACTCGCGGACCTGTTTCGACAGAATGAGGGGACCATTCTTAGCTTGTTCAACATGTTTTCCGGCGGCGCGCTGGAGCGGATGAGCATCTTTGCACTGGGGATCATGCCGTACATTTCGGCATCGATCATCATGCAATTGATGAGCGCCGTCAGCCCGCAGCTGGAGCAGTTGAAGAAGGAAGGTGAAGCTGGCCGTCGCAAGATCAGCCAGTACACCCGCTACGGCACTGTCGTCCTCGCTCTCGTTCAAGCCATTGGCATGTCCATCGGCTTGGCGGGGCAGGGCGTTTCGTTCACTGCTGACTTCAGCTTTCATTTCGTTGCGGTAACCACTTTTGTGGCGGGCGCGATGTTCATGATGTGGCTGGGTGAGCAGATTACTGAGCGTGGTGTTGGCAACGGTATCTCGATGTTGATCTTCGCAGGTATCGTCGCCGGTCTTCCGAGAGCGATCGGGCAGTCTTTCGAGTCTGCGCGTCAGGGTGATATCAACATTTTCGCCCTGGTTGCCATCGGTCTGCTGGCAGTAGCGATTATCGGTTTCGTGGTGTTCATTGAGCGTGGCCAGCGTCGTATTGCTGTTCACTACGCCAAGCGTCAGCAGGGCCGCAAGGTATTTGCTGCGCAGACTAGCCACTTGCCGTTGAAGGTGAACATGGCCGGCGTAATTCCGGCTATTTTCGCGAGCAGCATCCTGCTGTTCCCGGCTTCGTTGGGTGCCTGGTTCGGCCAGTCTGAAGGTATGGGCTGGTTGCAGGACATCTCGCAGTCGATCGCTCCTGGTCAGCCGTTGAATATTCTGCTGTTTAGTGCAGGGATTATTTTCTTCTGCTTCTTCTATACGGCGTTGATGTTCAATCCGAAAGACGTAGCGGAAAACCTGAAGAAGTCCGGTGCCTTTATTCCGGGCATCCGTCCAGGTGAGCAGTCTGCGCGCTACATTGATGGCGTTCTGACTCGCTTGACCATGTTCGGTGCTCTTTACATGACGGCCGTCTGTCTGTTGCCCCAGTTCCTGGTGGTTGCGGCAAACGTACCGTTCTACCTTGGCGGGACCTCGTTGCTGATCGTGGTCGTGGTTGTGATGGACTTCATGTCCCAAGTACAATCGCACCTCGTTTCGCACCAGTACGAATCCCTGATGAAGAAAGCCAACCTGAAGGGCTACGGCAGCGGCATGTTGCGCTGAGTAGCGTCCATAAGGTTCGAGGAGTTGGTGATGAAAGTTCGTGCATCGGTGAAAAAGCTGTGCCGTAACTGCAAGATTATTCGCCGCGAAGGTGTTGTTCGGGTAATTTGCAGCGCGGAACCGCGTCACAAACAGCGCCAAGGCTGAGTGTGATTGTGCTTTAAGCCCGGCAGCTAGTGCGCTGCCGGGTTGATTATTTGTTATTACAGCGATATTATCTCGCGCCCTATTTCTTGGCTTCCGGGGCGTAGGTAGCTGTCAATTGGAGTCCCACTGAATGGCCCGTATTGCAGGCGTCAACATTCCAGATAACAAGCATACTGTTATCTCGCTGACCTACATCTATGGTGTTGGTCGCACTACTGCACAGAAAATTTGTGCAGTGACTGGGGTCAACCCAGCGGCAAAGATCAAAGATCTGAGCGACGAGCAGATTGAACAGCTGCGTGGCGAAGTGGCGAAGTTCACCACTGAAGGTGACCTGCGTCGCGAAATCAACATGAAAATCAAGCGCTTGATGGACCTCGGTTGCTATCGCGGTCTGCGTCATCGTCGTGGTCTGCCAGTACGCGGTCAGCGTACCAAGACCAACGCGCGTACCCGTAAAGGTCCGCGTAAGCCGATCCGCAAGTAATCGCCCCAGCGAATCGACAGGAATTTAATCATGGCAAAACCTGCTGCTCGTCCTCGTAAAAAAGTTAAAAAGACAGTGGTTGATGGCATCGCCCACATCCATGCTTCTTTTAACAACACCATCGTGACCATTACCGACCGTCAAGGTAACGCTCTTTCCTGGGCTACCTCCGGTGGTTCGGGTTTCCGCGGTTCCCGCAAGTCCACCCCGTTCGCTGCTCAAGTAGCTGCTGAGCGTGCTGGTCAAGCTGCGCTGGAATACGGCCTGAAAAACCTCGACGTCAACGTCAAGGGTCCAGGTCCAGGTCGTGAATCCGCAGTCCGCGCTTTGAACGGCTGTGGCTACAAGATCGCCAGCATCACCGACGTGACGCCAATCCCGCACAACGGGTGCCGTCCGCCGAAGAAGCGCCGCGTGTAATCCAGGAGATTGTAAAGAATGGCTCGTTACATTGGTCCAAAATGCAAACTCGCTCGTCGCGAAGGCACCGATCTTTTTCTGAAGAGCGGCGTGCGCGCGATCGAATCGAAGTGCAACATTGAAGCAGCACCTGGTATCCACGGCCAACGCCGCGGTCGCCAGTCCGACTACGGCACCCAACTGCGTGAAAAGCAGAAGGTCCGTCGTATCTACGGCGTTCTCGAGCGTCAATTCAGCGGCTACTACAAAGAAGCTGCTGGCAAGAAAGGCGCAACCGGCGAAAACCTGTTGCAACTGCTCGAATGCCGCCTGGACAACGTTGTATACCGTATGGGTTTCGGTTCTACTCGTGCCGAATCTCGTCAGCTGGTATCGCACAAGTCGATCAGCGTTAACGGTCAGACCGTAAACGTTCCGTCCTACCAGGTTCGTGCTGGTGACGTGGTTGCTGTTCGCGAGAAAGCAAAGAACCAACTTCGCATTGTCCAAGCTCTCGATCTGTGTGCCCAACGTGGCCGCGTAGAATGGGTAGAAGTAGACACTGAGAAGAAGTCGGGCGTTTTCAAGAACGTTCCTGCTCGCAGTGATCTGTCCGCCGACATCAACGAAAGCCTGATTGTCGAGCTCTACTCCAAGTAAGGGCTAGAAAATAGGTGCATCCATGCAGATTTCGGTAAATGAGTTCCTGACACCCCGCCATATTGATGTGCAGGTTGTCAGTCCAACCCGCGCCAAGATCACACTCGAGCCTCTCGAGCGTGGTTTCGGCCACACCCTGGGCAACGCGCTGCGCCGCATCCTGTTGTCCTCAATGCCCGGCTGTGCAGTAGTCGAGGCCGAGATTGACGGTGTGCTCCACGAGTACAGCGCCATCGAAGGTGTACAGGAAGACGTAATTGAAATCCTGTTGAACCTTAAAGGTCTGGCTATCAAGCTGCACGGTCGTGACGAAGTTACGCTGACCTTGTCGAAGAAGGGTTCGGGGGTGGTTACCGCTGCCGATATTCAGCTGGATCATGATGTCGAGATCGTTAACCCCGATCACGTAATCGCTAACCTGGCGTCTAACGGCGCCCTGAACATGAAGCTCACCGTAGCTCGTGGTCGTGGTTATGAACCGGCAGACTCGCGTCAGAGCGATGAAGACGAAAGCCGCAGCATCGGTCGCTTGCAGCTTGACTCTTCGTTCAGCCCAGTTCGCCGTATCGCATACGTGGTGGAAAACGCCCGTGTCGAACAGCGTACCAACCTGGACAAGCTGGTTATTGATCTGGAAACCAACGGTACCCTGGATCCTGAAGAGGCTATCCGCCGTGCTGCAACCATCCTGCAACAGCAGTTGGCTGCGTTCGTCGACCTCAAAGGTGACAGTGAGCCAGTGGTTGTCGAGCAGGAAGACGAGATCGATCCGATCCTGCTTCGCCCGGTTGACGATCTGGAACTGACTGTACGTTCGGCTAACTGCCTTAAGGCGGAAAACATCTACTACATCGGCGACCTGATTCAGCGTACCGAAGTAGAGCTGTTGAAGACTCCGAACCTTGGCAAGAAATCCTTGACTGAAATCAAGGACGTTCTGGCCTCCCGCGGTCTGTCCCTCGGCATGCGCCTCGACAACTGGCCGCCTGCAAGTCTTAAGAAGGACGACAAGGCGACTGCCTGATCGTCGTAATCACCGAACGTTGTGTTTGGTAAGGAATGAACCATGCGTCATCGTAAAAGTGGTCGTCACCTGAGCCGCACCAGCTCGCACCGCAAGGCCATGTTCCAAAACATGGCGGTGTCGCTGTTCGAGCACGAGCTGATCAAAACTACACTGCCGAAAGCCAAAGAACTGCGTCGCGTTGCTGAGCCGCTGATCACTCTGGCCAAGACAGATAGCCTGGCTAACCGCCGTCTGGCTTTCGACCGTACTCGTTCGAAAGCTATCGTTGGTAAGCTCTTCAACGACCTGGGCAAGCGTTACGCTACCCGTGAGGGTGGCTACCTGCGCATCCTCAAGTGCGGTTTCCGCGCTGGCGACAACGCGCCTATGGCGTACGTCGAGTTGGTTGATCGTGCTACCAGTGGTGAAGCTGTATCCGCTGAGTAAGTCGGCAACATACAAAAAACCGGGCCTTGTGCCCGGTTTTTTGTTGCCTGAAGGAAAGCAGGCAAGCCGTTTCGACTGGCTTGGCTATTGGCAAGTATTCAGCGTTAGATAATGACTATCGATGTCCATGATTTAATGAATTTGGATACTGTCATTAATATGATCAATACTCCTTTCCAGCCGATTAGCCGGCAGTTCGAAGACCGACCTAGGAAGATTGAGCATGAGCCAGATCAAAACGCTTACGACCGCCAGCGGCGCTCCTGTCGCCGATAACCAGAACTCTCGTTCCGCCGGCCCGCGCGGCCCGCTGCTGCTCGACGACTTTCACTTGATCGAGAAGCTTGCTCACTTCAACCGCGAAAACATCCCTGAACGTCGCGTGCATGCCAAAGGCTCGGGCGCCTACGGTACATTCACCGTCACCCAGGACATCACTCAGTACACCAGCGCCAAGTTGTTCGAGTCGATCGGCAAGCAGACGCCAACCTTCCTGCGGTTCTCTACCGTGGGTGGTGAACGTGGTTCGGCCGACACTGAACGCGACCCGCGCGGCTTCGCCCTGAAGTTCTACACCGAGGAAGGCAACTGGGACATCGTTGGCAACAACACGCCGGTATTCTTCATTCGTGATCCGTTGAAGTTTCCAGACTTCATCCACACCCAGAAACGTCTGCCGCAAAGCAACCTGAAAAGCGCCCAGGCGATGTGGGATTTCTGGTCGCATTCGCCTGAGGCGTTGCACCAGGTCACCATTCTGTTCTCCGATCGCGGTATTCCGGATGGCTACCGTCACATGCACGGCTTCGGCAGTCACACCTACAGCCTGATCAACGCGCAGGGTGAGCGCCACTGGGTGAAGTGGCACTACAAGACCCAGCAAGGGATCAAGAACCTCGCGCCGGCAGAGGCAGCACGCCTGGCGGGTACCGACCCGGATTACGCCCAGCGTGACTTGTTCGGTGCCATCGAGCGCGGTGACTTCCCGAAATGGAGCGTTTGCATCCAGGTCATGACCGAAGCCCAGGCCGCAGCCCATTACGAGAATCCGTTTGACGTCACCAAGACCTGGTCGCAGAAAGAGTTTCCGCTGATCGAAGTCGGTGTGCTCGAGCTCAACCGTAACCCGCTGAATTACTTTGCCGAAGTCGAGCAAGCGGCATTTGGCCCTAGCAACATGGTGCCAGGGGTTGGCCTCTCGCCGGACCGCATGCTGCAGGGACGTGTCTTCGCCTACGCGGATGCGCACCGCTACCGTGTGGGCACCAATCACCAGCAATTGCCGGTGAATGCGCCGCGCAGTCCGGTCAATACCTACCAGCGCGACGGCGCCATGGCGTTTGGCAGCAATGGCGGGGCGGCACCAAACTACGAGCCTAACAGCTACGTGGAGGCACCGAAGCAGGCACCGCGTTACGCAGAACCAGCACTGGCCCTCAGTGGCGCGGCGGACCGTTACGACCATCGCGAAGACACCGACTACTACAGCCACGCCGGAGCGCTGTTCCGCTTGATGAGCGACGAGCAGAAGGCGCTGTTGATCAGCAACATCGCTGGCGCAATGGGAGGCGTGTCGGCAGATGTGGTTGACCGTCAGTTGCAGCATTTCTTCAAGGCCGATGTTGCCTATGGAGAGGGCATCGCAAAAGCATTGGGTGTAGCGCTTAACTAAGTCTAAACGAGAAGCAGAACCGCCCTCATTAGGGCGGTTTTTGCGTTATTTAACCTGGTTTTCTCGGATTTTCTTCGCTTTTGTTGCGTTGAGCCAGTGACCTTGCGGTCAGCTTGGTTCAAACTACAGCCTTTAAAAGCTTGTGGAGATGTAGGGCGATGCAAGGTCACCCAGACGTAATCGATTACCTCAACACGTTGCTGACAGGCGAACTGGCAGCCCGTGATCAATATTTCATCCATTCGCGGATGTACGAGGATTGGGGTTTTACCGAGCTCTACGAACGTATCAACCACGAGATGGAAGAAGAGACCCAGCACGCCGATGCGCTGATGCGCCGGATCCTGATGCTCGAAGGCACGCCACGCATGCGCGCCGATGACCTCGACGTCGGTACCACGGTGCCCGATATGCTCGCCGCCGACCTGCGCCTGGAATACAAAGTCCGCGCTGCGCTGTGCAAAGGCATCGAGCTCTGCGAACAGCACAACGACTACGTGACCCGCGAGATCCTGCGGATCCAGCTCGCCGACACCGAAGAAGACCACACCTACTGGCTGGAGAAGCAGTTGGGTCTGATCAAGCTGATCGGGTTGGAAAACTACTTGCAATCGCAGTTCTGATTGCTGGGAAAGGGAACGCAGAGCGTCCCAGGCTGCATTCCCACGCAGAGCGTGGGAACGATCAAGCCCCTGTCATCGGTGAGATGACAGGGGGCTTTTTCGTGCTCGGGTGAAATCAGTCCCGATCACGTTCCAGCAGCGGCTTGAGGTAGTAGCCGGTGTAGGACTGCTTCATCTCGGCCACTTGTTCCGGCGTCCCTACGGCGATGATCTGGCCACCCTTGGAGCCGCCTTCCGGCCCCAGGTCCACCAGCCAGTCAGCGGTCTTGATCACGTCCAGGTTGTGTTCGATCACCACCACGGTGTTGCCGTGGTCACGAAGGCGGTGCAGCACGTCGAGCAATTGCTGGATATCGGCGAAGTGCAGGCCTGTGGTCGGCTCGTCGAGGATATACAGGGTCTTGCCGGTGTCGCGCTTGGACAGCTCGCGGGACAACTTGACCCGCTGGGCTTCACCGCCGGACAGCGTGGTTGCCGACTGCCCCAGCTTGATATACGACAGGCCGACATCCATCAGCGTCTGGAGCTTGCGCGCCAGGGCCGGCACCGCGTCGAAGAACACCCGGGCCTCCTCGATGGTCATCTCTAGGGTTTCGTGGATGTTCTTGCCCTTGTATTTGATCTCCAGGGTCTCGCGATTGTAGCGCTTGCTCTTGCACACATCGCACGGCACGTAGATGTCTGGCAGGAAGTGCATTTCCACCTTGATCAGGCCATCGCCCTGGCAGGCTTCGCAGCGCCCGCCCTTGACGTTGAACGAGAAACGCCCTGGGCCGTAGCCACGCGAACGGGACTCCGGCACGCCGGCGAACAGTTCGCGGATCGGTGTGAACAGCCCGGTATAGGTCGCCGGGTTCGAACGCGGGGTGCGGCCAATCGGGCTCTGGTCGATGTCGACCACCTTGTCCAGGTGCTCCAGGCCCTTGATGCTGTCGTGGGCGGCCGCTTCCAGGGTCGTGGCGCCGTTCAGGGCCGTGGCGCTGAGGGGGAACAGGGTATTGTTGATCAGCGTCGACTTGCCGGAGCCAGACACGCCGGTAACGCAGGTCAGCAGGCCGATCGGGATTTCCAGGTCGACGTTGCGCAAATTGTTGCCGCGAGCACCCTTGAGGGTCAGCGACAACTTCTTGTTGCGCGGCGTACGTTTGGCCGGGACCTTGATCTTGACCCGACCCGACAGGTATTTGCCCGTCAACGAGTCAGGGTGCGCCATGACTTCGGCAGCGGTGCCCTGGGCGACGATATGCCCGCCATGCACGCCCGCGCCCGGGCCGATGTCGACCACGTAGTCAGCCAGGCGGATGGCGTCCTCGTCGTGCTCGACCACGATCACCGTGTTGCCGATGTCCCGCAGGTGCTTCAGGGTTCCGAGCAACCGGTCGTTATCCCGTTGGTGCAGGCCGATGGACGGCTCGTCGAGGATGTACATCACCCCCACCAGGCCGGCGCCGATCTGGCTGGCGAGGCGGATACGCTGGGCTTCGCCGCCGGACAGGGTGTCGGCGCTGCGATCGAGGGTCAGGTAATCCAGGCCGACGTTCACCAGGAACTGCAGGCGCTCGCGGATTTCCTTGAGGATCTTGTCAGCGATTTCGCCCCGACGGCCGGTGAGCTTCAAACCGCCGAAATAATCGGTGGCGTCGCCAATCGGCAGGTTGGTCACCGCCGGCAGCGTTTTCTCGCCGACCCACACATGCCGCGCTTCGCGACGTAGACGGGTGCCACGGCAATCCGGGCAGGGCTGGGTGCTGAGGAACTTGGCCAGTTCTTCGCGCACGCTGGCCGATTCGGTCTCGCGGTAGCGTCGCTCCAGGTTCGGCACGATGCCCTCGAACGGGTGTGAGCGCTTGACGATATCGCCGCGGTCGTTGAGGTATTTGAAGTCGACATTCTGCGAGCCGCTGCCCTGCAGGATGAATTTCTGCTGGTCAGCGGGCAACTCGTTGAACGGCTTGTCCAGGCTGAACTTGTAATGGGCCGCCAGCGAACCGAGCATCTGGAAGTAATAGACGTTGCGCCTGTCCCAGCCGCGAATCGCGCCTTCGGCCAGGGTCAGCTCGCCATTGACCAGCCGCTTGGTGTCGAAGAACTGCTTGACCCCCAGGCCGTCGCAGGTCGGGCAGGCGCCAGCCGGGTTGTTGAAGGAAAACAGCTTGGGTTCCAGCTCGCTGATGGCGTGGCCGCAGATCGGGCAGGCGAAGCGCGCGGAGAAAATGATTTCCTCGCCAGGCTCGTCGTCCATCGGCGCGACCAGGGCGATGCCGTCGGCCAGTTTCAGTGCCGTCTCGAAGGACTCGGCCAGCCGCTGTTGCAGGTCGGCCCGGACCTTGAAGCGGTCGACCACTACATCGATCGAATGCTTCTTCTGCTTATCCAGCTTCGGCAATTCGTCCAGTTCGCACAGTTTGCCGTTGACCCGGGCCCGCACGAAGCCCTGGGCGCGCAGTTCTTCGAAAACCATCAGGTGTTCGCCCTTGCGCTCGCGAATCACTGGCGCCAGCAGCATCAGCTTGCTGCCTTCCGGCTGGGCCAGCACCAGGTCGACCATCTGGCTGACGGTCTGGGCTTCCAGGGGAATATCGTGATCGGGGCAGCGGGGAATGCCGACCCGCGCATACAGCAAACGCAGGTAGTCGTAGATCTCGGTGATGGTGCCGACCGTCGACCGGGGGTTATGGGAGGTCGACTTCTGTTCGATGGAAATGGCCGGCGACAGGCCTTCGATGGTGTCGACGTCGGGTTTTTCCATCATCGACAGGAACTGCCGGGCGTAGGCCGACAGCGATTCGACATAGCGTCGCTGGCCTTCAGCGTACAACGTGTCGAAGGCCAGGGATGATTTGCCGGATCCGGACAGGCCGGTGATGACGATCAGCTTGTCCCGTGGCAGGGTCAGGTCGATGTTCTTCAGGTTGTGGGTACGGGCCCCACGAATCAGGATCTTGTCCAAAGTGGCCTCGCTCGGCGGGCGTCGAAAACGTAGGAGTATACGGGCAAATACTGGATGGATGCACACTATCGAAGGTGCGATTGCAGCCATACATGAAGACTGCGCGGCAAACAGTCGCCATATACCCTCTCAATCGATGGGACTGGTAGAATCGCCGCCGGTTCACATGAGGTTTTTCCATGCAAGATCCCCACAGCGAACGCATGAGTAGTGGCGAGACACGCGCAGCAAGCGGTCTGGCCCTGGTGTTCGCCTTCCGTATGCTGGGCATGTTCATGGTGTTGCCGGTGCTGGCGACCTATGGCATGGACCTGGCTGGCGCGACCCCGGCCCTCATCGGGTTGGCGATTGGCGCTTATGGCCTGACCCAGGCGATCTTCCAGATCCCGTTCGGGGTCATTTCCGACCGCATCGGCCGGCGTCCGGTCATCTACCTGGGGCTGATCGTCTTCGCCCTTGGCAGTGTGCTGGCGGCCAATGCCGACTCGATCTGGGGCGTGATCGCCGGACGCATCCTACAGGGCGCCGGGGCTATTTCCGCGGCTGTCATGGCGCTGCTGTCAGACTTGACCCGCGAACAGCATCGGACCAAGGCCATGGCCATGATCGGCATGACCATTGGTCTGTCGTTCGCCGTGGCCATGGTGGTAGGCCCCTTGCTGACCCGTGCCTTTGGCTTGTCGGGCCTGTTCCTGGCGACCGGCGCCATGGCGCTGGTGGGCATCCTGATCGTGGCGTTCATGGTGCCGCACGCCACCGGGCCGTTGCAGCACCGGGAGTCCGGGGTGGCGCGCCAGGCATTGATCCCGACGCTCAAGCACCCGGACCTGTTGCGCCTGGACCTGGGCATTTTCGTGCTCCACGCCATGCTGATGTCCAGCTTCGTGGCCCTGCCGCTGGCCCTGGTCCAGAAGGCCGGCCTGCCCAAGGAGCAGCACTGGTGGGTCTACCTGACGGCGCTGCTGATTTCGTTCTTCGCCATGATTCCGTTCATCATCTATGGCGAGAAGCGACGCAAAATGAAACGAGTTTTGCTCGGCGCCGTCATGACGTTGATGCTCACTGAGCTATTCTTCTGGCAGTTCGGCGATAGCTTGCGGGCGCTGGTGATCGGCACGGTGGTGTTCTTTACCGCGTTCAATCTGCTGGAAGCATCGCTGCCGTCGTTGATCAGCAAGGTTTCACCGGCGGGCGGCAAGGGCACGGCGATGGGGGTCTATTCCACCAGTCAGTTCCTGGGTTCGGCGTTGGGCGGGATCCTCGGCGGTTGGCTGTTCCAGCATGGCGGTTTGTCGGTTGTGTTCCTGGGTTGTGCCGCGCTGGCTGCACTTTGGTTCGCCTTTGCTGTTACCATGCGCGAACCTCCCTATGTGACGAGCCTGCGCTTGCCCTTATCGCCCGAGGCGATTCGTGAGGCTGGCCTGACCGAGCGTCTGAAGGCCGTCGTTGGAGTAACCGATGCAGTGGTGGTCGCCGACGAGGCGGCCGTGTATATCAAACTCGACACCGAATTATTGGATCGCGCGACGCTCGAGCGCCTGGTGAACAACCCGGCCCCGACCACGTGCGAAGCCTAGGAGAACGTTATGGCCCGTGGGGTTAACAAAGTCATATTGGTCGGTACTTGCGGCCAGGATCCCGAAGTTCGCTACCTGCCGAACGGCAACGCCGTGACCAACCTGAGTCTGGCGACCAGCGAACAGTGGACCGACAAGCAGACCGGCCAGAAGGTCGAGAAGACCGAATGGCACCGCGTGTCGATGTTCGGCAAAGTGGCTGAGATCGCCGGCGAATACCTGCGCAAGGGTTCGCAGGTGTACATCGAAGGCAAGCTGCAGACCCGCGAGTGGGAAAAAGACGGCATCAAGCGCTACACCACCGAAATCGTGGTCGACATGCAAGGCACCATGCAGCTGCTGGGCGGCCGTCCACAAGGCGACCAGCAACAAGGTGGCAACAACTACCAGCAGTCGGCTCCGGCCCCGCGTCAGCAGGCGCCTCGTCCGCAGTCGGCGCCACAGCCACAACGCGAACGCCCGGCCCCACAACAGGCCGCGCCGCAACCGGCTCCGGATTTCGACAGCTTTGATGACGATATTCCGTTCTGATTACTGGTTGAGACTACTCCGCCAATAGTTTGAAAACAGGCCCCAAGCGCACTCTGCCCTTGGGGCTTTTTTATTTATTGGCGCAGGCCAGGTTCATGACTTGAGGACACCGGGCAATCCCGGTCATGCTCACAAATCCAGATCCAATACTTCCTGCATCCTCTCGCCAATCGACTGCCTCAACCACTCGGCATGGAGCGCCATGTCCCGCACCGTTACATCTGAAAACCGAAGTTCGATCGGCTTGCCATTGTCCCCGGCGAAGCACACCACAAAGTGACAAAAGTTGGCGGAAGCGGTCGTTATGTAGGGCCTGATGGAATGGATATCGCTGTACGGCACGCATTCTTCGGTGGTTTGCCGGGCAGGGCGGCGCTGGGTGAAGGTGAGGCGTTGCTGGCGTTCGTCGAAGCAGAAGCCAAGCACCTGGGGCCCGGAGGCGAGCCAGTTGATCACGCAGACGGCCGCGAATGCGCTGATGAACATGAGCGCTAGAATCAGTGGATCTTCGATCATTCTCATGTGAATGGACGACAGACCTTCGACCTTGAACAGCATCATGGTAAACACTGCCAGCCCGTAGACGGGCAGGGCCAGTAACATCCCCGCAGCGTAAATCATGGTGCCCAGGAATCCCGGCCTGGATACGTCGCTTGAGCAATCCCACGTGGGCGGGTGCCGTGGCGCTGATGTAGCGGTCGGGAACGGGGATTCGACCAGGCGCGGCGGGCGTTTGCGTTTCATACGGCTGGCTCTTGGGAAAAATGCCCGGCCATTCTTATCGTTATTGCCCAAGTACGCCTAGTAAAAAACAGCCCGCCCGAGGTTGGGTTCTTCCTGGCCCCCGCCAACCCAGGTTTTTTCTGTCTGACCTGTAGTGCTATCACCCTCACGGTCGGTAATTTGCCGGTAACTCATGCCGTGTCGGCGTCTTCTCTTCGTGATAGTGCGGTTTGCCCTGGGGGGAGTTCATCAAGGTCGAATTGGCCAGGATCGTCTCCGTCAGCAAACAGTCCTCGCCTTCCCCGAACCAGCAGGCCAGCGCCGAGTTTCGGTTGCCGTGCATGTCCACGACGGCCGGCCAGTTTTCGATGCCGCGGGCGTCACTGGGGGCTATGTCGGGGTAATGCTTGGGCGGCAGGACCAGTGCATCACCGGGCCGCAGCCACAGGTCAGCCAGATAAATTTCCCTGGCCGCAGGACGCCAGCGGGCGACGCTGATCACCAGCGGCAAGCGTCCGTAGCGGGAAAAGAACGCGTGGGGGAAGTTGTGGTATTCGAGGTCGGTCGGGTTGTAGGTCAGCAGCTCGCGCTGGCGCGCCGGGCCCAGGTAGGGCGATTGGTGGCCGGCCCATTTGCCGTAGGTGTATTGGCCCAGGATCAGTTGGTCGTACTCGAAACGCAGGCATTCGCCGTTGCCGAGCAGGGTCATGCCGAAGGCTTGCGCCGTTTCCCTGGTTGCCCAGATGGGGGCGTAGTGCACTTCGCTGGCGTGGAAGTCGAACGTCTTGATCCAGTAGGAGCCGGTGTTCGTTGGAACCTCACGATCTCTCCAACTGATGCCGGAGTAGCGAGTGCCCACGGACAGGGATGGATTTTCGGGGCTGAGCTGGATCAGGTTGCCGCGCACCTGGACACTCGGCTGCGCCAACCCATGGTCGTTGAACAGATAGGGAAACCGGCGGGGATCGAGCGCTGTTTCCGCGCCGTCGCCGATAAAGGGAACACTGTTGAAGACTTGCATCGTATGGGGACCACGCACGCAAGAGGGCTAGAGGGAATGGCAGTCAATCAAGTCATGAAACCTGTGCGAGCTTGCTCGCGATAGCGGTGGGTCAGCTTGCACCAATGTTGGATGTGCCGCCGCCATCGCGAGCAAGCTCGCTCCTACAGGGGGGGTAACTATCGGGTATCAACTATATGGACGATGCTGCTCGCGCAACCAATCCATGCCGTGAGGTTGGCGCCAAGCCCGGACTGCGGCGCGCTTTTCAACCTGGGTCAGGCACAAGGCGTCCATCCAGTAGTAGACCATCAACAGGTGAAACACCTCATCGCCGCGCCGGTCCCAAATGACGTCGTCCTGTTGGCGGCCCGGTTCGATGGGCTTGAGCCGGCAGTCGCCCTGGTCATGCATGCCCTGCAGGCAGGTTCCCGTCTCGTAGTTGATCAGCAGTACCGGGTGGTTGATTTCCGGGTAGGGTTTTTCCAGCTCGGGCATGTACCAGAATTGCCCTGGGTTGCACCTGTCCGGCGTCTGCATGGCGATACGGGTCCGGTTTTGCGGATCCACTGCCAGCGCCGGTTTGTCCCCAGTATTGTTGCGCACGATGTACAGCGCGGTGCGAGGGTCCTGCTCGGTACTTGCCGTCTTGACCAGCTTGACCTTGCCGAACGAGTCGTGGGAAAGCCGAGCCTTGATCTTCACCGTTGGGTTGAGGTCTTTGCCTGCCTGGCCGAAACCGGCAATGAGTCCATCGACACCGGGCACCTCGAAGTCATTCCCCGCCAGCACATAGGTCAGGCCGGACAACGGGTTGGGTTGCATGTGCTTGGTCAGCGTCTCCCAGCGTGCGAGCGACACTTCGCTGGCGCCGTTGGCCAGCAGGGCCTCGCGCATCGCGTACCCCGGGTAGTAGCGTGAGTCGCGCGGCCAGCGTTCAGTGGCCATCAGCAGTTTCTGCCCGCTTTTTTGTCTCAGCAGCAGGGCCAGTCCATCCCAGAACTGTTCAAATTCCGTGGTCGATGCATTCGCGGCGGGTGGGTAGTGGAAGCTCTCGCTGGTTTCCTTGCTTTTGTTGTCGACGAACACCATTCGCAAGGCCGGGCCGGTTGCCGCGGCCTTGGGCGTGGTTTGCCGCCCGGAGCGACCGAGGACCACCACCGACTCCTGCCAATTGGCTTCGATTTCCGCCTTGTAGCTGGTGTACCACTGGTAGGCCTGTTCCAGTGCCGTACGGGTCTCGCCTTCCTTGACGAAACGATAGACCGGCGAGATTTTCAACTCCACGACCGTAGGGTCGTCCGGCAGCGATTCACGCCATTTGCCGAACTCCGCGTTGCAGTTGCTGGGGTCCACTGCGTTGAACGCGATGGCGTGCGTACCGCCCTGGGTGGTCAGGTTGGCATTGCGGTGGGCGATGTTTTTCTTGACCGTTTCCGAGATCGAGGTGGTCGCGCTACCGCTGACAAAGGCGCCGTATTCGGCCTTGACCATCGCATCGAGGGTGTTGGTCTGGCTGAGGAAACTCTTGAGTGCGGTCATCGCATAGTTCAGCGAGCCGCCGACGGTCACTTCGCTGACGATATCGGCGCCAAAATCGACGAGGAAGTTGAAAAACACCGTCGGATTGCCCGGATCGAAGGCCTTGGGCAGGTCATCGACACGCTTCTTGAACGCTTCAGTCGCATTGGCCGGATTGACTTCGAAGGTCAGTTTCCATAACCGCACGGTGTGACTGTAGAGCGCGGCTTCGCGCTCTTCGAGCGTCTTGATGTCACTGCCGAAGGTGACTTTGAAACCGGCGGAAAAGGCGCCGTATTTACCGGAGGCTTCGACACTCGTCTGGGTATGTTTTTCGTACTCGTCGCGGGAGGAAAACGTCTCGGTTGAGAAATTCTCGGTGGCCACGACGGTGGACATGGTGACGTTTTTCCCTACGTTGTAGGCTGTTTTCCGGTACGGCACGGCACGTTTGCCCGACTCGGTATCGCCGACCTTCTGACACTCCTTGCTATCGCCGGCCCAATCGAGCCGGTTCAGTCCACGCCCCAGCAGTTGCGAACCGCCGATATCGCGCAAGTCTTCGCCTGCGGTGCCCTTCAGTCCATCGTTCATCGCCTTTCTCCCATCGCTCAGGTTGTATCAACTGGGTGCCAATTGATGGGAGTGAGTATCGGGAGGGCCTTGATAACCGGACAGTCCAGAGCAGTGTCAGTCCGGTATCAGTTTGGTATCAGGCCAAATGCCATCTTTTCATTAACTCGCAGAGAGGCGCTGGAGTACACTCGATCGGCTGCCGTTGTCCCAGGGTAGAAGGGTTATCGACATGGACTCCCGACACAATACCTTTGCTGCCCTGCCCAAGCGTGATGCCTCGATATCCGACGGTCGTGTGCTGTTGGACGCGGTGTCGTTGAAAGGACTGCGCAAACAGCATGGCCTGAGTCAGGAAACCCTGGCCGAGGCCTGCCTGAACCGGCATTTGTGCGTCTCGATCGCCTCCATCAAGCGCGCCGAAACCGGCAAGCCGGTGCTTTATCGCACCGCTCGGCACCTGGCGACGGCCTTCGGGGTCGATGTGAGTGCGCTGCTGGGCGATCCCGCCTCGGCGGCTTTGGTGCACATCCAACAGACGATGACCGAACTGCACCAGATGGCCTTTGCGCAACAGGCGCAGAAACAGGTCGATGACAGCGTCATTCGCTACGTAATTGAACTGTCCTTTCGGATCGATGGGGTGCCAGCGGCGACGTTCATGGATGAAGTCGAGCGCCTGGTGCGTCAGTTCGGTGGCGTGCCACTGGGGATGACGCAGGATGTGGTGATCGCCCAATTCGGCTCTCCGCAGGCGTATCGCAGCGATAGCGAACGGGGCCTGCTCTGCGCGTTGGCGCTGAGCCGCGAGCAATTCGTCACGCCAGGGCATGCCTTGGTGCTGCGGCTTGTGCGCCTGAGTGCCGAAGCGACGGCCCCCCATGTTGAGCCTGCTTTGCTCGCGCAAAAGCCGTTGCTGGATCGTCATGGGAATGCGCCGGTGTATGTTGCGCAGAATCTGCTGGAACAACTCGCTGCCCGGTTTGAGTTTTCCGCCTCCGACGATGAGTTTCAGGCCTATCGCAAATGCCTGCGCCCGCGCAGCCTCGACGAAAACGCGCCGCGTCCGTTGGTGGGGCGAGCCATCGAGCTGTTGCAGTTCAAGGCAGTGATCGAGGCTACCCAGGAATGCCAGGATGGGCACGTCGTGTATGTGCGCGGCATGGCGGGCATTGGCAAGACCCGGTTGGTCAGCGAGTTTCTCGAAATGGCTCGGCAGCGTGGCTTTGCCTGCCATCGCGGCGATGTGCTGGATTTTGGCATGGACAACAGTCTGTGGCCCCTGGGGCAATTGGTGGCCAGCCTGCTCAACCTCGGAGGGGCGCCGTCCATCAGCGCGTCGCTGTTGGACGCGGCCTTGTCCCGCCTGAAAGTGGCCGCCGAACATCGCATGTTCCTGCAAGTGCTGACGGGCGTGTCGTCTGCCGAGCCGCCCATCCTGTATGGCGCGATGAGCAACCAGGCCCGTACCCAGGGGCTGTTCCAGGCTTTGCTCGACGTGTTGCTGCGCGTTGCGGTGCAACAGCCCTTGGTGATCTGCTTCGAAGACCTGCACTGGGGCGACACCACGCTGTTTGCGCTGCTGGGCAAGCTGCTCGATGCCACTGACGAAGCGCCGGTTGTCTGGCTGCTGACGTCCCGTCCCGAAGATGACCCGCTGGGCGGCG
The DNA here is from genome assembly GCF_019956035.1 of Pseudomonas sp. A-RE-22. NCBI lineage: Bacteria > Pseudomonadati > Pseudomonadota > Gammaproteobacteria > Pseudomonadales > Pseudomonadaceae > Pseudomonas > Pseudomonas sp. A-RE-22. The sequence goes on along the minus strand of NZ_JAHBCZ010000023.1, from coordinate 25,618 downwards.
AAATCCGTTCGTATTCCTCCAGCCCCATGAGTCTGCTCGATATCGCGCCGATCCGGGCGCGGGAGGCCACGGTCCTGGCGGAGCAATTCATCGATGTCGATCCGCGCTACCGGGCTGAATGTGTTGCCCGCGCCCAGGGCAATCCGCTGTACCTGACGCAACTGCTGTCGAGCCAGCAAGGTATTTTCCCCGACAGTCTGCGGCATCTGGTCCAGACCCGCTTCGACAAGCTGGCTCCCGAGCAACGTCGCGCCCTGCATTACGCCGCGGTGCTGGGTAATCGTTTCGAGCTGACGCTGTGGCGCCAAGCGCTAGGACAGCCCGGTTATCTGCCGACGGCGGACATGCGCCAGGGGCTGCTGCGGGAAGTCGAGCCAGGCAGCTATCTGTTTGTCCACGACCTGGTCATGCACTGCCTCTACGACGCGATGCCCACGTTGCTTCGCGAGCAGTTGCACAGTGAAGTGGCGAGCCTCTACCGCGAGCGCGACCGGGTGCTCCATGCCCAGCATTTACTGCGGGCCAACGATCCGGCGGCGTTCGACGCGTTGTTGGTAGCCATGGGCGAAAAACGCCTGGCCTGCCAATACGACAGTGTCCTTGCGCTGGCGCGGCAGTGCGCGGCGTTTGCCGAGCGTACGCAGGGCAATTTTTCCTTCGCGTTGCTGTGCGGCCAGGCGTGCTCGGGCCTGGGCCAGACCGTGGAGGCTCGGGCGCATTTCCAGCGGGCCTTGGCCTTGGCCGAGCAGCCACAGGATCAGATCGAGGCTGCGCTGGGGCTGGCAGCGGTCCTCAATACCCTCGACTGCCTGGACGAGGAAGAGCGCCTGATCGAGGACATGCAGCCCATCGCCCGGGCCATGCAGGCGCATACGGCGCTGGCCCGGTTGAATCACTTGCACGGGAATATCTATTTTCCACGGGGCGATTACGCCGAGTGTCGCCGGCTCCATGAAGAGGCCTTGTCCTGTGCCCGCATCGGCCGGGATCTGGAGACCGAGGCCAAGGCCTTGAGTGGCATTGGTGACTCCTATTACGCACAAGGGCGCATGCAGACCGCCTACGAGGTGTTCGATCAATGCGTACGCCTGTGCGAACGCAATGGGCTGGCGCACGTGGAGGCGGGCAATCGCAGCGCCCGTGGATCGGCGCAGCTGTACCTGGGGCAGCGGGAGCAGGCCTTGCGTGACGCCATGGAGGCCATCGAATGCAGCACCCGGCTGGGCAATCATCGGGCACAGGTTTTCTCGCGGCTCACGGCGGCCTGGGTGCTGGTGGCGGGCGGCCAGGATGCCTTGGCGGAGCAAGAGCTGACCTGCGCCCTGGCACTGGCGCGCAACCTCGGCGCCAGCCGTTTCGAAGCGATCCTGCTGGAAGGGTTGGCGCGCGTGGCGTTGCGCCAGGGCGAGCGCGGGCTGGCGCAGACCTTGATCATGGAGGCGGCGAGCCTGGTGGAGCGCTTCGAGCTGCAGCGCTACATCGGGCCGTGGGTCTACGGCAGCCTGGCGATGATCAGCGACGATGGGCCGCTAAGCCAGCAGGCCTTGGCGAAGGGCGAAGCCCAGCTCACCCTGGCCTGCCTGGCCCACAACGCTTTGCGCTTTCGCGTGGCCGCCGCTGAAACCTGCCTGTTGGCGGGCAATACCGAACAGGCGATCTGGCATGGGCAACAGATGGCCGCATTGCCCGAGTCGGCGTCATGCGCCTGGATCACCCATCATGTGCGGTTGATCGACGTGGCCGGGCAGTGGCTGCGCAGCGCCGATCAAGCCAGCGGCGAGAAGTTGAAAGGGATGGCACGTGAAGCGCAGCAGATGGGATTCGTGGCGACGATGCCGAGGTTGCTGCAAGTGCTGGATGTGTGATCGCTCCAGACACACCGTTGATGCTTGAGGCAAAACCGCACTTCGCCGACGAAGCGCGGTTTTTTTTGCGTTTTTTTTAGATGTGCCGTGTATTTAGCGACTGGCCGCCAGGAATTGCTCGGTGCTCACCACACTCGCATAGGCAAACCCCAGTGCCGCCATGAACGCGGCATGCACCTGGGCAGCCGGCACGACGACGCCGTTGAATTCCAGGTCGAGGGTCGCGCAGGCATCATGGATCACCGTGACGCCGTAGCCCAGGTCCGCCGCCGCCCGCACCACACCGTCGACGCACATGTGGCTCATGCTGCCGACCACCACCAGTTGTTCGATGCCGTGCTGGTCGAGGATGGCTTGCAGTTCGGTTTCGCGAAACGAATTGACGAAGTGCTTGAGCACTACCGGTTCGTCGGCGCGGTTGAGCACCTTGGGGTGCAACTGTGCGCCTTCGGAGCCTGGGGTGAAGAAGGGGGCGTCGTCGGAGGTGAATTCGTGGCGGATATGCACCACGCTGTCGCCCGCCTGGCGAAAGGCTTCGATCAAGCGTGCGGCGTTATCGGCAGCGGCTTGGGCGCCGACCAACGGCCATTTGCCCTGGGGGAAGTAGTCGTTCTGGATATCGACTACGATGAGCGCTTGTTTGGACATGAGGGCTTCCTCGATCAGATTGGGTGTGAAGCCAGTATTGGCTTTTGCCGCCGCTTCGAGGATTGGCCGCAACGACAATAAGCGGGGGAAAACTGACAATGACGCAGCAAAGGGCAGTCGCCGAGCTCGGGGTGCTCATCTATCCCGGTGCGCAATTGGCGGCGGTGCATGGCTTGACCGATCTGTTCGCCGTGGCGCAGCGGATCGCGGCCGAGCATGCCAGCGTGCAGTTGCCAAAGCTGCGGGTGAGTCACTGGCAGACGGAGGAGGGCGGGGCTCCGCTGCGGGTGTTCGACAGCGAAACCGGCCCGGTGGGCAAGCTGGTGGCGTTGTTGATTCCACCGTCCCTTGCCGGTTTCAGTGACGGCTTGGTCTCTCAGGCTCTGATGGATTGGCTGCGGGCGCGGCATGCCGACGGCACGGTGCTGGGCGGGGTTTGCGTGGGCTCGATCCTGCTGGCCGAAAGCGGCCTGCTCGACGGGCGCAGCGCCACCACCCACTGGACTTCGGCCAAGACCTTTGCCGCGCGTTACCCGAAGATCAAGCTCAACGCCGACAAACCTATCGTCGACGACGGCGACCTGATCACCACCGCCGGGCTGATGGCTTGGTCGGAACTGGGGCTACGCCTGGTGGACCGCCTGCTCGGGCCCAGCATCGCCACGCGCACGGCGCAATTTCTGGTGATTGAGCACAGCGACAGCGCGAGCCAGTGTGGCAGTAATTTTGCGCCCATCCTCGGCCATGGCGACCCGGCGATTCTCAAGGTCCAGCATTGGTTGCAAAGCAGCGGCGCGGTGGAGGTTTCCCTCAGTGCAATGGCCGAACGCGCCGGGCTGGAAGAGCGCACATTCCTGCGCCGGTTTCGCGCCGCCACCGGGCTCAAACCCACTGAATACTGTCAGCACCTGCGCGTCGGCAAGGCCCGGGAGATGCTGGAGTTCACCAATGGCACCATCGACCACATTGCCTGGACCGTCGGTTACCAGGACCCGAGCGCCTTTCGCGCGACGTTCAAGAAAATCACCGGGTTGGCGCCGAGTGATTACCGGGCGCGGTTTGGGGTAAGTCCGCCGAGCGTTCCCAAAGGCTGACGCTGTGCCTGCAGCCTGGCATCGTGCAATTTGCGGGATGCCTGCCATGGGTCGTGCAGAATGAAACAGGCCCGGTGCTATCAACTGCGCACAATACGCCCGCTTGGCTGACCGTCATGGCCTATGCCACCGTTGGCCTGATCTCTGCACCTTCCCTTATCCAAAGCCATCGAGCGCAGGAAAAAGGGCAACGCATGACACCAGTCAATCGCAACAAGCGGGTAGTGGCCTATTCGGTCAATCCACAAGCGCCGCGCCATGAAGTCGAGACCAATCGTGCACTGGCCCGGTGGCTGGCACAGATCCTGGGATGGGAATACGGCGACAGTCACGACCCTCAGGCCGGACATGATCTTTATCTGTTGCCCACGCAAACCCTGATCGGCACCGAAACCTTGATGCGCCTGGGGGTCAAGGGGCCGGAGGATGTGTGGGGCGGGTATGTCGAGCATGATTTTATCTGCACCAAGGCGATTACCCATGGTCTGTTGAATAAGGACGCCGTGGCGCCCAAAGGCTGGTCGCCGCTGTTTGCCAAGCTCACGCGAGGCGCGGTGCTCGATGGCGTGACGGTCTTTTCGCTCAAGGATGCGCGCCCCGCCGCCGAGCACTTGCTGTACATCGGGCCGATTCGCCTCAAGCCGATCCATGCCTGTGCCGGACGTGGGCAACGGCTGATCAGGAGCCTGGCGCAGTTCGATGAAATTGTCGCCGAGCCTGACGCCCAGGCGCTGTTTCGCGATGGGGTGGTGCTGGAGCAGCACCTCAACGAGGTCAAGACCCAGAGCGTCGGCCAGAGCTTCATCAACGGCAAGGTCCTGAGTTATTGCGGCGTGCAACACCTGACCCACGACAGCGAAGGGGTGGAGGTGTACGGCGGGTCGGACCTGCTGGTGGTGCAGGGCGGCTATATCGAGTTGCTCAGGCTCGAACTGCCCGACGATGTGCGCGAGGCGGTGCGGCTGGCGCAAGTGTTCGATGACGCCGCCAACCAGGCCTACCCGAGCTTTTTTGCATCGCGGCGCAATTACGACATTGCCCAGGGCCTGGATGCCGCCGGCCAGCCGCGTGGCGGTGTATTGGAACAGTCATGGCGCATGGGCGGCGCCAGCAGCGCCGAACTGGCGGCGTTGCAAGTGTTCGTCGAAGCGCCGCAAACCAGCGCGGTGCGGGTGTCCTCGGTGGAGACCTACACCGAGCAACCGCTGCCGCCCGGCGCGAGGGAGGTCTATCGTGGCGCGGCGCACAACGGCGACTTCCTTCTCAAATACGTAACGGTTCAATCCTATGACGGCTAGAAGTGAAACCATTCAGATCGAGATTGACGATGAACGCATGAACGGGACATTCCTGAGTCCCAAGTCGAAGGTCCCAGGCGTGTTGTTCGTGCACGGTTGGGGCGGTAGCCAGGAGCGGGACCTGGAACGGGCCAAAGGCATCGCCGGCCTGGGCTGCGTGTGCCTGACCTTCGACTTGCGTGGGCATACCGGCGGGGCGGGGATCCCCTTGGCACGGGTCACCCGCGAGGACAACCTGCGCGACCTGTTGGCGGCATACGACCGACTGCTCGCGCACCCGGCCTTGGATACCTCGGCGATTGCCGTGGTGGGCACCAGTTATGGCGGCTACCTGGCTTCGATCCTGACGTCGTTGCGTCCGGTACGCTGGCTGGCCCTGCGGGTGCCGGCGCTGTACCGCGATGAGCAATGGCACACGCCCAAGCGCGACCTGGACAAGACCGACCTGCTGGATTACCGCAGCACGCTGGTGCACGCCGGAACCAATCGCGCCTTGCATGCGTGTTCGCAGTTCACCGGCGACGTGTTGCTGGTGGAGTCCGAGACCGATGCCTACGTGCCCCATGCCACCATCATGAGCTACCGGGCGGCGTGTCAGCAGACCCACTCGTTGACCCACCGGATCATCGACGGCGCCGACCATGCCTTGAGCGACCCCGTGTCACAGCAGGCCTACACCTCGATCCTGGTGGACTGGATCACGGAAATGGTGGTGGGAGAGCGGTTGAGCATTATCCAGGAGCGGTAGATACGTGGTGTTCAGGCGGGCCTCATCGCGAGCAAGCTCGCTCCCACAATGGATCTGTGTGAACCCGAACTTATGTCCCAGTCATCCCTGTGGGAGCGAGCTTGCTCGCGATAGGGCCAGGCCAGGCACCCCATCACTTGAGCCCAGGCTTGACCCGCAACGCCTTGGCCTTCGCCTCGATCACCAGGTACATCACCACGGTAATCAGCAACGGCAGGATGAAGTAGATCGCCCGGTAAGCGATCAGCCCCGCCAACAGGCTGCCCCGCGACACTTCATGTTGCAGCAGCGCAACGAACACCGCCTCCAGCACCCCAAGCCCGGCCGGAATGTGGGTGATGACCCCGGCAATGCTGCTGATCAGCAACACCCCGAGCACCACCGGATAATCCAGTTTGCTGGGCAGCAACGTGAAGATCACCGCCGCCATCAACGACCAGTTCAGCGCGCCCAACGCCAGTTGCAGCACCGCCATGCGCAGCGATGGCAGGTTGATTTCCATGCCGCGAACGGTCCACGCCCGGCGCTTGGAAAACCGGCAGGCCACCAGGTAACCGGCACTCACCAGCAACAACAACGCGCCGACACCTTGCAGCGCATCGCTGCTGAGTTTCCAGCCTGGCGGCATGGTCACCAGGCCGCTGCTGAACACCACACCGGCCAGGGTCATGTAGCCGAACCAGTTGGTGGCCAGGCTCAGGCCGAGAATCTTGGCGATGTTCCCGGTGCTGACCCCCAGCCGCGAATACAGCCGATAACGCATGGCGATGCCACCGACCCAGGCGCTGAGGTTGAGGTTGAACGCGTAACTGATCACCCCCACTGGCAAGATCTGCCGCCAACCCAGTTTCTGGCGGATGTAGGTGCGACCGATCAGGTCGAAACACGCATAGGTGATGAAGCTGGTGACGGTCAGCGCGGCGGCGATGATCAAGGTGCGCACCTTGAAGTCCGCCAGGGTGGCGAACACTTCCGACCAGTCGATGCGTCGGGCCAAGGTGGTGAACAGTACGATCAACAGCAGGAAAAACGCCAGGGTCAGCGGTCTTTTCCAGCGGCTCCAGCGGGATTTGGACTTGGACTGTTCCGGCGCATGGGCATCTCTCGGCGCGGCGTGCGCTTCAGAGTGGTTCATGGGGTTCGCTCCGGACCGCCGTCGGCGGCGAAAATGGTTTCAGACGCGGTTTATGGGCCGGCAGCCAGCCGGCCCAGGCCGGGAAATGGCGCAAAAAGTGGAACACCATGAAACCGATGGTCATGCGCCACAACAGACCCCGGGGGGCGTGGTCCTTGGGCATCGCGGTGCAATGGTTGCGGCTCAGGTAATCGAGGCGCTCGAACAGCTCGCGGTTGAACGCCCGGTCGCGGATCAGCACATTGGCTTCCAGGTTCAGGGACAGGCTCAGTGGGTCGAGGTTGCTCGAACCCACCGTGCTCCAGTCCTCATCCACCAGGGCGACCTTGCCGTGCAGCGGTCGCTCGCAATATTCGTAGATCACCACGCCGGCCTTGAGCAGGTAGCTGTAGAGCATGCGTGCGGCGAGCTTGGCGATCATCATGTCTGGCTGGCCCTGCAAGATCAGCCGTACTTCCACGCCGCGCCGTGCCGCGTTGCGGATCTCGCGCAGCAACCGGTAGCCAGGGAAGAAATAGGCATTGGCGATCACCACCCGCCGCTGGGCGCTGCGCAGCACATGCAGGTAGACCTCTTCGATGTCGGTCTGGTGTTCGTGATTATCCCGGTAGACCAGGCGCACCTGGCCGTCGTGGTCGCTGAACGCCAGCTCGTTGCGGCGGCTACGGCGGCGTTGCCACCAGTATTTGGCCCGGGCGGGCCGGCCACTCTGCAACAGCGCGAAGTGGTGGATATCCACCACCGCCGGGCCTTTGACCTCCACGGAATAGTCCTGCTTGGCCTCGGCGCCGAAATCGCCCAGGTGGTCGGCGGAAAAGTTGATCCCGCCAATAAACGCAATCACCCCGTCCACCACCACGATCTTGCGGTGCAGGCGGCGGAACCAGTTGGTGCGGATCCCCAGACGCCGGGGCGCCGGGTCGAACATCTGCAAGCGCACCCCGGCATCGCTCAGCGATGCCAGGAAACCGGTGGTCAGCTCACCGCAGCCGAAGCCATCGAGGCTGACGGTAATGCGCACGCCACGCGCGGCGGCTTCGACCAACAGGTCCCGTAGTTCATTGCCGACCTTGTCCTCGAACAGGATGAAGGTCTCCAGGAGGATTTCTGTCTCGGCCCGGCGAATCGCTTCGAAGACCCTGGGGAAATACTCTTCACCGTTTTCCAGCAGCGTGACGCGATTGTTGCCGTGCCAGCCGTATTCGATATCCGTCAGCGCCGGGTTGCGCTCGGTGGGTGGCGCCTCGACCTGCTCAACTGTCGCCTTGTTCATCGTCGCGCTCATAATTCGATCTCCACCGACAGCGGTGCGTGGTCGGAAAGGTGCGACCAGGGTCGTACGTTCAACACCTTGGGATGATGGGCCTTGAGATTGCGCACGTAGATGCGGTCCAGGCGCAGGATCGGCAGGCGCGCCGGAAAGCTGCGGGCCGGTTTGCCCCACTGTTCGGCGAACACTTCCCGCAGGCCGCAGGGTTCGAGCAGTTCACTGGCCTTGCCGCGCCAGTCGTTGAAGTCGCCAGCGACAATCACTGGCGCGTCGGGCGGCAGTTCGCTCAAGCGCTGGCAAAGCAGCTTGAGTTGCTCGACACGATGACCTTCGCGCAGCCCCAGGTGCACGCAAATGGCATGCACTTGCGGTCCATCGCCCGGCAGGCGCAGCACGCTGTGGAGCATGCCGCGGTTCTCATGGCCGCTGATGGATACGTCCAGGTTGTCGTGGCGGATGATCTGGAATTTCGACAACAGCGCGTTGCCGTGGTCACCCGCCGGGTACACCGCGTTGCGCCCGTAGGCGAACTGCGGCCAGAGGCTGTCGGCCAGAAACTCGTACTGCGGCATGCTCGGCCAGTTGCTGTAGCGCTGGGGATGGTGTTCGTGGGTGCCGTGGACTTCCTGCAAGAACACCACATCGGCGGACACGCTGCGCACCGCTTCGCGCAGTTCCGGCAGGATGAAGCGCCGGTTCAGGGCGGTGAAGCCCTTGTGGGTGTTGACCGTCAGCACGGTGAAACGGCTGACCCGGTCGAGATCCTGGGCCTGTTGCTGGGTCGGCTCGTGGGTCGCTTCGCTGGTTTCCGTGCTGTTCATGGCAACACCCCTTCGGCCGGGCGTTCGCCGGGCGCGGTGGCGAGGTCCTTGTCCAGATGGAAGTGTTCCAGCAAGTGGCGTGCGTCATAGGGCGCGCGGACTTTGATGTCGTTGTCGAAATAGCAGAACACTTCCCGGCTTTTGCGGGCCCGGGGCTTCTTGTCGGGATCGATCAGGTGGGCGTCGGCGGGTTGCTTGCCGTGGCTCCAGGCCTCGATCCGGTCGCCCCAGCGCTTCAACGCCTCGTCGGTATAGCCGCTGGCGTACAGTTCCTCGGCACCGTGCAGGCGCAGGTAGACGAAATCGCTGGTGACGTCTTCGCGATAGGGCCATTTGCCGGCGGTGTCGGCGATGACCAGGGCCACGTCGTAGCGCTTGAGCAGCGTGACGAAGTGCGGGTCGATAAAGCTGTCATGACGGATTTCCACGGCGTGGCGCAGTGGGCGTTTTTTGTCGGTCGTGGTACTGGCGTGGCCGTCCAGGCGCGGCTCGTGCTCGCGGGCCAGGGCGGCGGCGCCTTCAGTGTCGTGGGGCAGTTGCTTGAGGAAGTCTTCGAACAGCTCGGGGTCGAATTTGAAGCTGGGCGGAAACTGCCAGAGGATCGCGCCCAGCTTCTCCTTGAGCTCCAGCACGCCGGAGGCGAAGAAGTTGGCCAGGGGCTTGCGGATGTCCCGCAGGCGCTTGATGTGGGTGATGAAACGCGGGGCCTTGACGCTGAACACGAAGCCGGGCGGTGTCTCGGCGTACCACTGGGCATACCGTTCGGGGCGTTGCAGGGCGTAGAACGATCCATTGATTTCGATGCTGTTGACCGCTCGCGAGGCGAATTGCAATTCCCGTTTCTGGGTCAGCCCCTTGGGGTAGAAATCCCCCCGCCAAGGCGTGTAGCGCCAGCCGGAAATACCAATGTGGATCGCCGTCATGTATCCCTCCCGTGCCAATGACCTCGTACTGCCTGTGTTTTGTGATGACTGTCGCGCGGCCCGGAAAGTTTCGATGGGGTGCCCAGCGGTGAAGTGATGCTCTGATCGTTCCCATGCTCTGCGTGGGAATGCAGCCCGGGACGCTCCGCGTCCCTTCCAGAGCCGAACGCAGAGCGTCCGTAGAGGTATTCCCACGCGGAGCGTGGGAATAATGAGCGATGAACTTGCCCGCCCGTTGTTGATCAGTTCCTTACCGATCCCGTGTGAAGGAGCCTCGCGTTTTGTCTCGATTGAGCACTGTATTGCTGCTGTTCCTGCTGGCGATGACCGGCACCAGCGCCTACGGGACCGCCGCTGTCCCTGGCACCTCCCAGCCCAGTGAAACGCCCGCCGAACCCGCGCCGCTGGTGCAGGGCGGTTTATTGGGGGCCATCAGTTCGAGCATCGATGACGTCCAGGACAAGCTCGATCTCAACCAGAGCCTGGTGGATGCCTGGCGCCTGCGGGCGGACCGGGCGGCGGATGAGGTGGACCGGCTGGTGGACCAGACGTCCCGTTCGTCCTGGCGCGTGGCGGGGGATTTCCTGTTGTTGTCGAGCGTCTGGATCGGCGCTTTTGCACTGATCTGGTCGGGGGCGCGGCTGCTGCTGCGCCATCTGGGCCGGCGCCGCTGGCTGCGCACCCACCAGCGCGTGCGCGACCTGCTCGGTTATCTGCTGCCGTATACCGCTGCGGCGTTGATCTGCCTGCCGCTGACCCTGTACGTCAGCCACTTCCTGCAGGTCTCGGTCGGTCGCGCCCTGGCGCTGTGCTTCGCCTATGCCACCAGCAGCGGCATTTTCTCCACCTCGGTGTTGCTGTGCGTGATCGTGATGTTCAACGCCGGCCACAAACGCCGGGCGGTGGCGATGATCCGGCGCTTCAGCCCCCGGCCATTGTTCATGATCGGTTTTCTCGCCGCCCTCAGCGATGCCCTGACCAGCCCGCAGATCGCCCGACAACTGGGTGGCAACATCACCAGCAGCATCGCGGTGTTCACCGGCCTGTTTGCGTCGGTAATCTTTGGCTGGCTGGTGATTCGCATGCGCCGGCCCGTGGCGCACCTGATCCGCAACCGCCCGCTGGCCCAGCGCTTGAAGCAACCGGCCTTGCAGGAGTCGCTGCGGATTTTCTCCGGGCTCTGGTATTGGCCGATCCTGTTGATGGTGCTGGTGTCGGCGGTGAGCCTGATCGGTGTCGGCGAGGACAACCAGAAAGCCCTGCGCTGTGCGTTGTTCACCACCATCCTGCTGATCGCCACGGTGTTCCTCAGCACCGTGTTCCAGCATGTCTTCAAGTCGCCCAAGGCCGAGGCCATCCAGCGCGACAGCGCCTACAAGGGCCGCCTGTTGAGCCTGCTGCACGCGTTGCTGCGCATCGTCATGGCGGTGGTATTCATTGAGGTCCTCGGACGGATCTGGGGGATTTCCCTGTTCGAGTTCGCCTCGCGCAATGCCATAGGCCGGGCGATCAGTGATTCCTTGAGCCGCATCGGCCTGATCTTCCTGATGACCTGGCTCACGTGGGTGGTGCTCGACACGGCGATCCAGGAAGCCCTGAAACCGCCGCTGAACAAGCGCGGGGCCCGTCAGCCCAGCACCCGGGTCAAAACCATCCTGCCGCTGTTGCGCAACGCCGCGAAAATCATCCTGGTGGTGATTTGCGCAATCACCACCATGGCCAACCTGGGCATCAACGTCGCACCGTTGCTGGCCGGTGCCGGGGTGGTGGGGCTGGCGATCGGTTTCGGTTCCCAGCAACTGGTGCAGGATGTGATCACCGGGCTGTTCATCATCATTGAAGACACGCTGTCCATCGGCGACTGGGTGGTGCTCAGTTCCGGCCACGCCGGCACCGTCGAAGGCCTGACCATCCGCACCCTGCGCCTGCGTGACGGCAAGGGCTTCGTGCATTCGGTGCCGTTCGGCCAGATCAAGGCCGTGACCAACCAGTCCCGGCAATTCGCCTTTGCGTTCTTCTCCGTGCAGTTCACTTACGACACCGATGTCGACCAGGCCATCGAGCTGATTCGCGAGGCCGGACGTTCGATCGCCGAAGACCCGTTCCTGAAATTCAACCTGCAAGGGCCGCTGGATGTGTTTGGCGTGGACAAGATGGATCTCAACGGCGTGGTGCTCACGGCGCAGTTCCGCACCGTATCCGGCGGGCAATATGCGGTGAGCCGGGCGTTCAACCAGCAGTTGAAGAAGCTTGTGGATAACCACCCGGCGGTGCACTTCGCGCAGACTTATCCACAGCAGGCGGTGTTGCCCAAGCGGTTGGTCGAGGAGCCGAAGGCAGGGGAAGAGTTGCCTGATCAAGCGCATTGATCGTTCCCACGCTCTGTGTGGAATACCTCTGCGGACGCTCCGCGTTCGGCTTCTTGGGGACGCGGAGCGTCCCTGGCTGCATTCCCACGCAGAGCGTGGGAACGATCATGTGTCTGGCTAAAGGTGTTGAATCAGCTTGGTGCGAATTTCTGCCATCCCTTGAGCATCCAACTCCACCCATAGATGCTGCTTGCCGGCAATCTGCGCCGCCACCGGCAAACCATCGCGATACACCAGCCGATTACTCGCCAGTGCCGGCACTTTCGCCCCCGGCAGCAAGGTGCCCGCCAGGTTCAGCGGGTCGACGCCGCACACCGCCACCAGGCTGCCATCGGTGGGGCGGCGGCGGGTTTCGCGCAGCAGCGGGATGGCTTCGGGCAGGGCGAATTGTTCGCCCGCCAGCCCACTGACAAAACGCCCGCCGCGAATCTCGCCCCGCGCCTCCAGGCGATGAAAGGTGCGCAGCAGCTCGCGCCAACTTGGCAGCCAATCCGCCTCCCGCTCCAGCAAGCGCCAGAACACCACGCCGTAACGGCGCAGCAGGGTCATGGCGATGTGTTCCAGGGTGTCGGGCGGTGTGGGCGCGGGGCGGTTGCCTTCCACGGGCGCCGGTTGGCTGCGGCGCAACAAGGCCCAGCGCCCGGCGTCGTCCATACCACCGACAAACGCTCCGCGCCCGCGCCGGCTGCTGCGGGCCTGGCGTTTACTGGCCGGGGTGATCAGCGCGCGCAGGCCGGCGAAGCTGTCGGCATTCACCAACCCGGCGCCCACCAGTTCCTGCAAGGCGATTTCCAGTTCGCTGCGCAGCAGGTGGGCTTCGTGGGCCAGTTCATCGAAAAACAGCGCGCCGTGTTCGCTCAGGGCCTGATGGACTTTTTGCGTCTTGGGCGACAACTCGTCCAGGGCCGTTTGCCCGGCCAGGCTGCTCCACAACGCCACCTGGTTGCGCGGCAGCAGCACCACCGGCGTGCTGCGCAGAGCACTGGCGGAAGGCTTCTGGCGCGCACTCAGGCGCGTCCATACCCACTTGCCACTGCGGCACAACTCATCGAGCCAACTGGGCGAGTAGTCCTTGATCCGCGCCGGCAACAGGTCGCTGTCCCAGGCTGACGCAGCGGCCGGGAAGCCTTCGAACTGGCCGAGTATCGACGGCAGCACGGCATTGCCCCGGCCCTGGGTGGACGATGACAGGTGTTGCCAGTCGAACAGAAAGCGCATGAAGTCCTGCAACATCACCGGCTCGATTTCCCGGCGCAGACGCTTGACCGTGTAGCGATGGATCCGCGCCAGCAAATGCCGCTCGCACCATTCCTCCTGGCCGGTGCCCGGCGTGAACCGCCCGCGCAGTACATAGCCTTGTTGTTCAAGCTGCGCCAGGGCCTGGGTGACCTGCGGGGTCGACAATCCCAGCGGGTAGGCGATGGCCTTCAACGGCAGCGGGCCAAAGGCACTGAGCCGGGCGCGGAGCACTTCCACCAGGGCTTCGTCGCTGTCCCAGGTTTCATCGAAACCGGCCAGGGGCGTCAGCGGCGGTTGCCAGCGGGCCTGTGGATAAACGGCTTGCAGGCAGGTCAGGCGCTCCAGCGGCACCCACAGACCCCGCTCGGCACTGATCTGCAGGTGACTGGCGCGACCACTGGCGGCCAATGCCTGCAACCAATCCAGCCACGGCGCGTGGGCGTCGGCTTCGCTGTCGGCGATGCAGGCCAGGCTCATCAAGGCTTCATGCATCTCATCGAGATTGGCCGGCGTCGGCCAGGCTTCATCGCGGACCGACTGAATGGCTTCGGCGTCCAGTGCGCCAAGCTCATCGGTGGCCTGTGGATCGCTCCAGCGCCGATTGATCACCGCTTGGGTGCGCCGTTCTTCCAGCGGCGCGTCGTCGAGAAAGGTGTAGGGGCGGGCGCTGAGGATTTCTGCCGCCAGCGGCGAGGGCGCCGGCAGATCGCGGCTGATCAGGCGAATCTCGCCCGCTTCCATGCGCCGCAACAGCGTCAGCCAGCCTTCGCTGTCCATGGCTTCGTGCAGGCAATCGTCGAGGGTCTGTTCCACCAGCGGATGGTCGGGGATCTCACGCTCGCCGGCCAGGTTTTCCAGGCAGGCGATCTGGTCCGGAAACACGCTGGCGATCAGGTCTTCGCTTTTCATCCGCTGGATCTGCGGGGCGACTTTGCGTCCGCCGGCGTAACGCGGCAAGGCCAGGGCCACGCCAGCGTTCCAGCGCCAGCGCACGCCGAACAGCGGCGCATCCAGTACCGCCTGGACCAGGATCTGCTCGGCGCTGTGGCTGTTGAGGTAGCGCCACACTTCGTCCAGTTCGAAGCTGTGGCTGGTGGACAGCGAGAGCACGATGGCGTCTTCACTGGCCGCGGCCTGCAATTCGAAGTTGAAGGTGCGGCAGAAACGCTTGCGCAAGGCCAGGCCCCAGGCGCGGTTGATACGGCTGCCGAAGGGCGTGTGGATGATCAGTTGCGTGCCGCCGGACTCGTCGAAAAACCGCTCCATCAGCAGCGTGTCCTGGGACGGCAGGGCGCCGAAGGCCAGGCGCGCCGGGGCCAGGTAATCCACCAGTTGTTCAGCGCTGGCCAGGTTCAGTTGCAGGGTGCCGGTGAGCCAATCGAGGGCCGGTTGCAGGTTGCCCGGCGTGGCGCCGAGCAGTTGATCGAGCTGGGCTTGCAGGCGCGCCACGGCCAGGGACAGTTCGGCGCTGCGCCCCGGCGCTTCGCCGAGCCAGAACGGGATGGTCGGCGGCTGTCCCTGGGCGTCCTCGACCCGCACGCGGCCGGTCTCGACGCGAATGATGCGATACGACGTATTGCCCAACTGGAACACGTCGCCGGCAATGCTCTCCACCGCGAAGTCTTCGTTGACGCTGCCGATGTTCAAGCCCTGGGGTTCGAGCAGCACGGCGTAGTCGGCATTGTCCGGAATGGTGCCGCCGCTGGTCACCGCCGTGAGCTTGCTGCCGCGGCGCCCGCGCAAGGTCCGGGTCACGGCATCGCGGTGCAGGTAGGCGCTGCGCACGCCCTGGCGGCCATTGAGACCTTCGGCGAGCATCTGCAACAGCGCCTGGTAATGCCCTTCGTCCAGCCCGGCGTAGGGCGAGGCACGACGCAAGGTTTCCAGCAGTGCTTGCTCCGACCATTCCTGGCAACTGACTTCGGCGACGATCTGCTGGGCCAGTACATCCAGCGGCGCCTTGGGGATGTGCAGGATGTCGAGTTCGCCACGGCGTACGCAGTCGAGCAGGGCGGCGCACTCGATCAAGTCGTCGCGGGTGGTGGCGAACAGGCGCCCCTTGGGTGTGCCGCCGACCTGGTGGCCGGAACGACCGACCCGTTGCAGGAACGCCGAGATCGAGCGGGGCGAGGCGATCTGGCACACCAGGTCGACATCGCCGATATCAATGCCCAGCTCCAGGGACGCGGTGGCGATCAGCACCTTCAGCTCGCCGCGTTTGAGGCGTTGTTCGGCGTCGAGGCGAAACTCCTTCGCCAGGCTGCCGTGGTGAGCGGCCACGGCGTCCTTGCCCAGGCGCTCGCTCAGATGACGGCTCAGGCGTTCGGCCAAACGCCGGGTATTGACGAACACCAGGGTGGTGCGGTGTTCCCCGGCCAGCTCGGCGAGGCGGTTGTAGACCAGTTCCCATACGTCATTGGCCATCACCGCCGACAGCGGTACTGGTGGCACTTCGATGTCCAGGTCCCGGGGGCGGGCGTGGCCGATGTCGACGATTTCACAGGTGCGTCCCTCACCGACGAGAAAACGTGACACCGCTTCGATGGGCTTTTGCGTGGCGGACAGACCGATGCGCATCAGCGGTTCGGCGCACAGGGCTTGCAGACGCTCCAGGCTCAAGGCCAGGTGGCTGCCGCGCTTGCTGGCGGCGATGGCGTGGATTTCGTCGACGATGACCGTGCGGGTGCTGGCGAGCATCTGTCGGCCGGAGTCGGAGCCGAGCAGCACGTAGAGCGATTCGGGAGTGGTCACCAGGATGTGCGGCGCGGTCTTGCGCATCGCCGAGCGTTCTTTCTGCGGCGTGTCGCCGGTACGCACGGCGGTGGTGATGTGCAGGGGCGGCAGGTCCATTTGCCGCAGCTGTTCGGTGATGCCGGCCAGGGGATTTTGCAGGTTGATCTGGATATCGTTGCTCAAGGCCTTGAGCGGCGAGACGTAGACCACCAGCGTCTGGTCCGGCAGGCCGCCCTGTTCCAGGCCGCGGTGCACCAGGTCATCGAGCACGGCGAGAAAAGCCGTCAGGGTCTTGCCCGAGCCGGTAGGCGCCGCCACCAGGGTCGAACGACGCTGGCCGATCAACGGCCACGCCCGGGCCTGGGCGGCCGTGACCGCCGGGAAAGTCTGGCTGAACCAGGCGCGAACGGCGGGGTGAAAGCCGGCCATGGCGTGGTTGGCTGGGAGAGGCAGATTCATGGGGCAGTTATGCGGGTGGGTTGGGCAAGATGCAAGTACCACTTGAGACCTTCATTGCCTGCCAGAATGCCATCGCGAGCAAGCTCGCTCCCACAGGGATAGCACGAGCACCTGAGATCCCCTGTGGGAGCGAGCTCGCTCGCGATAGCGGCCTCAAGTCCCACCCAAACCCGGCGATCTGCACTTTACGGATGACGGTTGCGCACTAAACCCGCAAAATGCAACGATTCCGACAACGCCTGCGGGCGTTGTCGACCAAATTCTTGTGCCAATAGACTGGGCCTGCTGACTTTATGCGAATGCGCCTTATGTTACTGGGCGGCGGAAATGCCCTTGGGCAGGCGCTGATTCGCCTCGGTGCAGAAGAAGACATCGGTTTTCTTGCCCCCCGCCCGCCCGAAGACGGTTGGGATGCCGCGAGCCTGACGCAACTGCTCGACGACACCCGCCCGGACGCCTTGATCAACCTGGCGTACTACTTCGACTGGTTCCAGGCCGAGGCCGAGGCCGTCAGCGAGCAGCGCCTGGCCAGCCAGGAGCGCGCTGTCGAGCGCCTGGCCGAGCTGTGCCAGCATCACAACATCGTCTTGCTGCAACCGTCGAGCTATCGCGTGTTCGATGGCTCCCGCGCCACGGCCTACAGCGAGAAAGACGAGCCCGTGCCCCTGGGCGTGCGCGGCCAGGCGCTGTGGCGGATCGAGCAAAGCGTGCGCGCCACTTGCCCGCAACACGTGCTGCTGCGGTTCGGCTGGCTGCTGGACGACAGCGCCGATGGCATCCTCGGGCGTTTCCTGGCCCGGGCCGAACAGCCCGAAGAGCTGTTGCTGGCCGACGACCGCCGCGGTAACCCGACGCCAGTGGACGATGCCGCGCGCGTGATCATCTCGGTGCTCAAGCAACTCGATTGCGCGGCGCCGCTGTGGGGCACCTACCATTACGCCGGCCACGAGGCGACTACGCCGCTGGCGCTGGGCCAGGCGATCCTCACCGAAGCCCGCGCCCTGCATCCGCTGGCCATCGAGTCGCCCACCCCCCAGGCGCACGCCGCACGGCCGGACGCCGCGGAAGAACCGCAACACGCGGTGCTGGCCTGCAAGAAAATTCTGCACACTTTCGGGATCAAGCCCCGCGCTTGGCGCGCGGCACTCCCAAGCTTACTGGATAGGTTTTATCGCCATGGCTGAAGGCCCTGTTTTAATCACCGGCGGCGCGGGTTTCATTGGTTCGCACCTGACCGACGCCTTGCTCGCCAAGGGACATTCGGTGCGCATCCTCGATGATCTGTCCACCGGCAAGCGCAGCAACCTGCCGCTGGACAACCCGGCGCTCGAACTGATCGAAGGTGACGTCGCCGATGCCGCGCTGGTGGCGCGGGTCATGGCCGGTTGCAGCGCCGTGGCGCACCTGGCGGCGGTGGCCTCGGTACAAGCTTCGGTGGACGACCCCGTGCGCACCCACCAGAGCAATTTCATCGGCACCCTGAATGTCTGCGAAGCCATGCGCCAGAGCGGTGTGAAACGGGTGCTGTTCGCCTCCAGCGCAGCGGTCTACGGCAACAACGGCGAAGGCGAGTCCATCGACGAAGAAACCCCCAAGGCCCCGCTCACGCCGTATGCCTCGGACAAACTGGCCAGCGAGTTCTACTTCGACTTCTATCGCCGCCAGCACGACCTGGAGCCGGTAGTGTTCCGCTTCTTCAACATCTACGGCCCGCGCCAGGATCCGTCCTCGCCGTATTCCGGGGTCATCAGCATCTTCAGCGAACGGGCGCAGAAAGGCCTGCCGATCACCGTGTTCGGTGATGGCGAGCAGACTCGGGATTTTGTCTACGTCGAAGATCTGGTGGATTTGCTGGTGCAGGCCATCGAAAAGCCCGAGGTGGAAGTGGGCGCGGTGAACGTCGGCTGGAACCAGGCCACGACCCTCAAGCAGATGCTCCAGGCCCTGGCCGCCGTGGTGGGCGACCTGCCTCCGATCAGCTACGGCCCGGCACGCTCCGGCGACATCCGCCATTCGCGGGCCGACAATCATCGGCTGTTGCAGCGCTTCAGCTTCCCCCCGCAAACCCCGATGAGCGTAGGGCTGGCGCGGTTGCTGGGACGCTGAGATTCTCACCGCCCAAAAACTGTGGGAGCGAGCTTGCTCGCGATAGCGGCGGGTCAGTCAACGTGATTGCTGGCTGATCCACCGTCATCGCGAGCAAGCTCGCTCCCACAGGGATTTTCGTACCTTCAGGTTCGGCTTAGAACTTGTAGCCCAACCCCACCATGTAGATCCACGGGTCCACATCGATATTCACCTTGGCCCGGGTACCGCCGGCCACGGCGTTGTTGTCCACATACGCGGTGGTGTCGATGTCGATGTAGCGAATCTGGCCGTTGATCATGATGTTGTCGGTCAACATGTAGTCCGCGCCCACTTGCCACGCCATGCCCCAGCTGTTGCTCGCACGGAAATTGCTGAAGCCGTTGGCGCTGGCTTCGCTGCCGACGTGTTCGTCGTAGATCCAGGTGTAGTTGATGCCGGCGCCGACATAAGGCTGGAACGCCGACTTGGCGTCGAGCGGGTAGTAGACCAGGCTCAAGGTCGGCGGCAGGTGCTTGAGGGTGCCGAGCTTGCCATTGGCCGCGCCCAGGGCGGTGCCTTTGATTTTCACGTCGTGCTCGAACGGCGAGGCCGCCAGCAGTTCGATGCCCAGGTTGTTGGTGATCATGTAGGCGAAGTTCAAGCCCAACTGCGTGTCGCTGCTCATGGTCGCCTTGCCACCCAGGTCGGCGCCGGCCAGCGGGCCACGGTCGACCTTGACGCTGGAGCTGTCGGCTTCCGGGTTGACGGTGATGGCACCGGCGCGAACGATAATATCGCCAGCGGTGTGGGCCTGGGCGAGTGGGGCAGCGAGCGCGAGGGCCGCGAGGGAAGCGCAGAGCAAGGACTTGTTCATGAGGGCTCCAGAGGGCATCGAAATTTGATGTCCCATGGTACGAAGCCGTCTGCTCCGGTCTTTTGACACAGCTCAATGAGTCAGGGGGTGTTTAATTGACTCAGCTCAATAAAAGCGCTGATGGGAAAATTTGAGGGAACCATCGCGAGCAAGCTCGCTCCCACATTATTCGACCGTATTCTTTCTGAAGAAACGCGATCAACTGTGGGAGCGAGCCTGCTCGCGATAGCTATCTCATCAACAACACATCACCACCGGGTTCACTCCGGCAGCTCATACACATAAATCTTCTCGGCCTCCATCTGATACCCGGCATCGGCCAGTTCACTGGTGGACGGCTTGACCTGCATCGGCCCTTCGACCCAGTACGGCTGGTACAACTCGTCGAGCTTGACCCCGACTTCACTTTTCACATGCACGATCTGGTTGGACGGCGGTGGCGGTACGTGGATGCAGGCGCCGAAATAGGGCACCAGCAAGAAGTCCGTGGTGCGACCTTCCTCGCTGACTTCCAGCGGCACGATGTAGCCCGGCAAACGAATCTGCTGGCCATCGAGGGCCTTGACCACCGGGGCGTTGGGCAAATCCTGCTTGGCGGCTGGCGCGGACTCGGCGGCCAGGGCGTCGCTCATCTTCGACAAGTCGTGCAGCGGGGTCATGTTTGGCACTTCTGGCGGCGCGTCCGGCGGGATCATTTCCGACCAGGCCAGGTCCCTCGGCTCGGCCGCCCACAGCGGCAGGGCGACCATCATCAACAGCGCAAGCAGGGCGCGGGGCATCTTCAACGTCCTCATAAACGGATCGACAGGCCGTCGGCCAGCGATTGGCGATAAGCGCGCCAGGCCGGCACGCTGCCCATCAGCAGGGCAGCGACCAGGATGCCAGCCAGCAGCGTCCATTCATATTCGCTCGGCCAACTCAGCGGCAGGTACAAGCCGTAGGCCGACTGCACGTAACCCTGGGCGGCGGCGATGCCGATGTACAGCAAGGCCAGCCCGGCGGTCACCCCGGCCAGTGCCAGAGCGAAGGCTTCGAACACCAGCAGCGTCGCGATGTGCCACGGCCGCGCGCCCACCGAACGCAGGATCGCCATTTCCCGACGACGCTCGTTGAGGCTGGTGAGGATCGCCGTGAGCATGCCGATCAACCCGGTGAGGACCACGAACAGCGAAATCACGAACAAGGCTTTTTCCGCCGTGCCCATCAGGCTCCACAATTCCTGCAGCGCCACGCCGGGCAGGATGGCCAGCAGCGGTTCGCCACGGAACTCATTGATTTCGCGCTGCAAGGCAAAGGTCGAAATCTTGCTGTTGAGGCCGAGCATGAACGCGGTGATCGCCTGGGGCGTGAGGTCCATGTTGCGGGCCTGGTCGGCGCTGATGCGGCCATTGCCCTGGGCCGGCACACCGTTCTTCCAGTCGATGTGGATCGCCTCCATGCCGCCGAGGCTGATGTGCAGCGTGCGGTCCACCGGCGTGCCGGTGCGCTTGAGAATCCCGACCACGGTGAAGGGCTTGTCGTCGTGCTTGACCAGGCTGACCACCGCCACGCCGTGGGCCAGCACCAGCTTGTCGCCGAGCTTGTAGTGCAGCGCCTCGGCCACTTCGGCACCGAGCACCACTTCGAACGGATCGGTTGCGAAAGCCCGGCCGTCGGCCAGTTCCAGATGCTGCTGGCGGCCGTACTGGTAATGCTCGAAGTAGGCCTCGGTGGTGCCCATCACCCTATAGCCGCGGTGGGAATCGCCGAGGGACATGGGGATCGCCCACTTCACTTTCGGGTTGCTGGCGAAGTGTTCGAAGCTGTCCCAGCGGATGTTGTTGGTGGCGTTGCCGATGCGAAACACCGAATACAGCAGCAGGTTCACGGAGCCGGAGCGGGCGCCGACGATCAGGTCGGTGCCACTGATGGTGCTGGCGAAACTGGCCCGCGCCTCGGTACGTACCCGCTCCACTGCCAGCAACAAACAAACCGAAAGGGCGATGGCGAACGCGGTGAGGATCGCGGTGAAACGGCGGTTTGCCAGGCTGGCCATGGCTAGACGGAACAAATACATCTCAAACCTCGAGTGGCGTGGCGGCGCGATTGAGATCGGCCAGCGACAGGTTGCGGTCGAACAGCGGCGCCAGGCTCTGGTCGTGGCTGACGAACAACAGGCTCGACCCGGCCTCTCGGCATTCAGCGAACAACAGCCGCAGGAAGTTTTCCCGGGCGTCGTAGTCCAGGGCTGAGGTCGGTTCGTCAGCGATTACCAGTTCCGGTTGGCCGATCAGCGCCCGGGCGGCGGCGACCCGTTGTTGCTGGCCGATGGACAACGAGTCGGCGCGCCGCTCCAGCAGGTTTGGATCGGTCAGCCCCAGGTGGGCCAGCAGCGTGGCGGCGGCTTGATCGACGCTGCCGTGGCGCTGGATGGCCCGTTGCGCGCGCAGCTTGGAAAAGTGACAGGGCAGCTCGACGTTCTCGCGTACCGAGAGAAACGGCAGCAGGTTGAATTGCTGGAAGATGTAGCCGGTGTGGTCGACGCGAAAGCGGTCGCGACTGCCGGCGCCCAGTTCGGTGAGTTCCTGGCCGAGCAGGCGGATGCTGCCGCGATCCGGCGTCTGCACACCGCCCAGCAGCCCCAGCAAGGTGGTCTTGCCACTGCCGCTCGGGCCCTTTAGAAACAGCGTCTCACCGGCCTCCAGGCGAAACGCCGGGATATCCAGCAACGGCGGATGCCCGGGCCAACTGAAGCCCAGGTCGGAGAGTTCGATGAGTGCTTGGGTCATGTTTGCCGCTTCAAATAGTGGAACCTGTGGAACACCTGTGGGAGCTGAGCTTGCTCGCGATGAGGCCATCACGTTCAACTTGGATGTTGACTGTCGGACCGCTATCGCGAGCAAGCTTTGCTCCCACCAAGCTTGCTCCCACATTGGGTTTTGCGGTGGATCAGAATTTCAGGGCTGGCGCCTTGGCCGTCACTTCCACGCCTTGCTGGCCGCTCGGGCTGATCAGTTGTACCTGAATTTTCTGGGTGGCCGGGAAGGTTTTGAACAGGGTCGCCAGGTCCAGGTTCTTCAGTGCACCCGGGGCGGCGCAGGTGAACTGGTAGTGGGCATGGATCTCACTGTGCTCGCCGTGGTGCTCGTCGCCATCGCCGTCGTCGTCATGGTCTTCGTGGTCCGGTTCATCGCCGAACAGCGGGCTTTCCAGTTCCTGCTGGGCCACGGTGCATTTGGCAGCAGCGGGCAGGTTGAACAGCGCCAGCGGCTTGTCCAGCTGCGCCCGTACGGCGGCGACCTTGGCCTTGTCGGCATCGCTGGTGGAGGCATGTTCGAAGCCCACCAGGTTCATCGCCGGGCTTTCCAGTTCCAGCTCCAGGGTCTGGCCGTCCAGGGCGGCGTTCAACCGGCCCACACCGTGTTCATGGGCGCCGAGGCTGCCGTGCTCGTGGTCATGATCATGCTCGACCGCCGCGTGAGCGACAGCCAATGGCAGCAGGGCGAACGGCAAAGCGAGAAGCAGACGACGCATGACGAGTCTCCGAAAAGGTTATGTAATCTTATAACGAAAGTGCAGAGAGTTTGACCGTCTGCTTGGCGTCGCGCAAGGGCCATGGGAGCATGCGAACATGAAATATTCAGGAGCACGGTGATGTTGCGGATACGCGGAACCGTCGGCGATTGGCCGGTGGACTTGTCGATCGAAATGGATGAGGGCGACTGGGCGCAGCTCGGCGCGCAGTTGCAAGTGGCCAAGTCCGAGGGCGTGGCGGTACCGGCGACCAAACCGGTGGCCAATCCGGTGAGTCAGGACGATGCCCAGTGGCAGATCGCCAAGGAACTGCTGCGCAAGGCCGGGCAATTGAGCGGCCCGGACTTGCTGGAACAGCTCGAAGGCCTGACCGGCAGCGCCTCGGCGGGCAAGCGCCTGTTGGTGCGCTTGCGCCACTGTGCCGAGGTCAAGGTACTGAGCGGCGCCGATACGCCGCTCTATAGCTGGGTTGGGGCTGAGGCTTAATACAACGCCGCAAACAGCTTGCGCCGATAAGTCGTCACCAGCGGGTGATCGTTGCCCAGCAGTTCGAACACTTGCAGCAAGGTCTTGTGGGGCAAGCCTTCGCTGTAGCTGCGGTTACGCATGAACAGCTTGAGCAGTGCATCGAGGGCCGCTTCGTACTGCTGGCGCGCCAGTTGCTGGATCGCCAGTTGGTACACCGCTTCATCATCCTGCGGGTCTTTCGCCAGGCGCGCCTTGAGGTCGGCGGCGTCCGGCAGGTGCTTGGCCAGGCCGAGGAACTGGATCTGCGCCTTGGCGCCGGCGAGAGCGGCCTTGTGCTCGTCGCTTTTCACCGCGTCGAGTACGGTCTGCGCTTCGTCCAGCTCACCGCGCTCGGTCAGGCAGCGGGCATACAGGATCAGGGCCTTGGCGTTGGTGTTGTCTTCACCCAGCAATACCGTGAGCAGGGCTTCGGCGTCGGCGAAACGACCGTCGTCGAACAGCGCCTGGGCCTGTTCGAATGGGTCGGCAGCAGCCGGAGGCGGCATCTGCACATGGGGTTCGAGCATGGTCCGCACCGCCGATTCCGGCTGGGCGCCGGCAAAACCGTCGACGGGTTGGCCGTCCTTGAACAACACCACCGTTGGCAGGCTGCGAATACCGAAGCGGGCGACAATGTCCTGCTCGATGTCGCAGTTGACCTTGGCCAGCAGCAGTTCGCCCTGATAGCTCTCGGCAATGGTTTGCAGCATCGGCATCAGGGCTTTGCACGGCGCACACCATTCGGCCCAGAAGTCCACCAGCACCGGTTTGTGGAAAGAGTTCGCGATCACCGACTGGTCGAAATCGGCGGTGGTGGCGTCGAAGATGTAGGGCGTTTCCTGAGTCATGGGCAATCTCGTAGAGCGCTTGAATGGGGCAACTATACGGCTTGGTTGGGGTGGCTGAAAGCGGGGAGGTCTTTCGTCTTGTGGTGTCTGGCAGGACGCCTTCGCGAGCAAGAGATCCCAAGTGTTCATGCGACCCCCGTGGGAGCGAGCTTGCTCGCGATGCTTTTAAGGCTAGCGCCGCGCGTGGTACAGGCTCACATGCCGAAACTCTTCAGGCTCGGCCAGGTCCGGCAAGGTCATGGCCTGGAACATGTCAATGCGTCGGTATAGCGGATGCTGGAAATCCCGCACCCGGGAGTCGGCCACCAACGCCTCGCGGCCACGGCTGAGGAATTGATCGAGCAGTGGCAGGTTGGCCCGGTCGTAGAGCACATCGGCGACCAGGATCAGGTCGAAGCGATCAGCCTCGGCGAAGAAATCCGTCGAATAATCCAGCTCCACGCCATTGAGTGCGGCATTGGCCTGGCACGCGGCAATCGCCAGCGGGTCGAGGTCGCAGGCCACCACTTCCAGCGCCCCGGCCTTGACCGCCGCGATGCCCGCCACGCCGGAACCGGCGCCAAAATCCAATATGCGCTTGCCCTCGACCCACTGCGGCTGTTCGGCCAGGTAGCGGGCCATCGCCAGGCCGCTGGCCCAACAGAAGCTTCAATAGGGCGGCTCGTGGAGAATGCGGCGGGTTTCTTCCGGGCTGAAGGCGCGATCCATGTTGTCGCCGTCGATCAGCCACAACTTCAAGTCAGCGCCGGGTAGCGGGCAGGCCACCAGGCGCGCGTCGCCGAGCAATTCACTCAACGCCCGTTGCAGGTCCTGCGGTGCACTCATGGCGCTTTGACGAATTGCAGGGCGCCCAGTGCCTGGGTGGTTGGTTGGCCGATGCGTTGTTCCGGCAAGTGCAGGATCAACTGGCCCGACTGGCTGGCGCGGCCGCGCAGCTCGACGCGGGCGCCGACCGGGAAGGCATCGGGGTTGAAACGCAGGCGAAAGGGCAGGGCCTGGTTGGTGCCGATCAGACTGGAGCTGGCGAGCAATTGCTGTGGGCGGTCCTTGTCATCGATCACCAGCAACGCCAGTTCGACCTCGGCACCGGCCGGCACGCCTTGCAAGGTGCCGCTCAATTCGCGCTGATACGCCGGCAGAGGTCCCAGTTCGGCCGCCTGGCGGGCTTTTTCCTGGGCCTGTTT
Source organism: Pseudomonas sp. A-RE-22 (assembly GCF_019956035.1). Classification (NCBI taxonomy): domain Bacteria; kingdom Pseudomonadati; phylum Pseudomonadota; class Gammaproteobacteria; order Pseudomonadales; family Pseudomonadaceae; genus Pseudomonas; species Pseudomonas sp. A-RE-22. The sequence goes on along the minus strand of NZ_JAHBCZ010000023.1, from coordinate 23 downwards.
CGGCGCTGGGGCCGGGGCGGGGG